>JAAKFP010000185.1 GCA_011065005.1 Chlamydiota bacterium
GGAATCGATGATCGGATAAATTGGAATATGCACAACTAAGCTCCCCACCCTGCTGATCATCTGCTAATCATCTTTACTCTATTCCCGGCCTCTGGTATTTAAATGAGGGTATATTATTTAACCTCATGGCAACTATGATTTTTTCCTGTTTTCGATTTTTCCGCCCCTTCTGTATTTTCCTCTTTGCCTTTTGTCTTTTTTCTCAGTTTCTTTCTGCGGAGATCGCTTTGCTCAGTTTAAGGGGGCATTTGGGAAAGGAGGAGGTCGCTAGAGCGCGGGAGATTCTTGAGCAAGTTGAGAAAGAGAAGACTGAGGAGCTAATTGTTGAAATGAATTCTGCGACGGGTGATTTGCACTCTGTGTTAGAGTTGGCGAAGGGGATCTATGCTCTTAAGGCGGAACAACATACGAAAGTGATTGTTTACCTCAAAGACAATGCGTTAGGGCCTGCAGCTGTTATCCCTTTTCTTTCTGATGAGCTATACATCTCGTTTTTTGTCTCTTGGGGAGATGTTTCTTTGGGATCGGTCGATGTTTTGCCAACAAATATTTTACGCAATACTGTGGTCAGTTTGATTTCTCCTGATCATCCGAATCAGTCGACCCTCGTTCTTATGGCTGCTGCCATGACGGATCCATCACTACAGGTTATAGATGACAATGGCTGGAAGATAGTGAAGGGGGATTTCCCTCGGGTGATCTCTTCTAACAGTGAGACTTTGGTTGTTAACCACAATCAGTTGGCGAGACTAGGATTGATTTCGGGGACGATGTCTCTAAATACTTTTCGAAACAATTTTGTGCGGGGTGATGGAGAAAAGAAGGCTGTGAAAGCTATCGAGAGGGTTAAGTCAACAGAAGCTGTTTCGCGAGGTGACATTGATGCGGAGCTAATGAAACATATTACGTTCGATGCTGAGGGTCCAAATACAATAGGGTTGATTCAAATCGATGACAAGAACTCGATGATTTCCCAATCGACGTGGATCTATGTGAAAAATGCTCTCGATTACTACAAAACAAAAAAAGCACGGCTTGTGATTCTAGAGTTGAATACTCCTGGTGGGGAAGTTTTCGCTGCGCAGAAGATATCTGATGCACTAAAAGAACTCGACACCCAGTACAATATTCCTGTTGTTGCTTTTATCAACAACTGGGCGATCTCTGCGGGGGCAATGCTTGCTTATTCTTGTCGGTTTATCACGGTGACAAAAGATGCTAGCATGGGTGCGGCAGAGCCCATCCAAGCTGGGGAAGGGGGGAAGATGGTTACCGCCTCCGAGAAGGTGAATTCAGCCTTGCGAACAGATTTTGCTAACCGTGCCGGGTTTTTCGATCGAAATTCTGATATTGCGGAAGCTATGGTCGACAAGGATATCATCTTGGTCAAGAGGTTTGGAAAAATTGTCAGGCTTGATAACGAGGAGCAGATTCGCACTTCAGGCCCTAATCCCGATGATATTATCATCGCGGAAGGGAAGCTTTTAACGCTGAGTACTGAGGAGATGATGGAGTATGGTGTCGCGGATATTCTACTCTCTCCTACAAAGACAGAATTTATTACCGAGCAGGAACAAGAGAAAGGTCAATGGCCAGCAAGTAAAATGTTGTTATTTCAATCACCGTTTTTCAAAAAGATCCCTAATGCTGTGGTAGATCTTTACAAGATGGATTGGAAAACGCGCTTTCTCGCCTTGCTTGCCAAACCTGCGGTTTCCTCCCTACTGTTTTTGGGGATGCTTATCGGCTTTTATGTTGAAATCAACTCACCAGGATTTGGTTTCCCAGGGTCTGTGGCTTTGCTTTGCCTTTTTCTTATTGTTCTGGCCAGTTTTGCTTTAGATGTGGCAAATATTCTGGAAGTTGTTCTTCTGTTAGTAGGTCTCGTGTTTATTGCTCTCGATCTATTTCTTATTCCAACATTTGGGATGTTGGGAATCGTTGGTGTGGTTTTCTTTTTTATCGGACTTTTTGGAATGATGCTTCCAGGGGTTGGAGCGATAGATTTTGAGTTTGATACGCAAACGTTTAATGCAGCGGGTCAAGCATTTATCAAAAGGTTGGCTTGGCTGTGTGGAACACTCGTGGTTGGAGTGATAGCTATCGCTCTGATGGCGAGGTATCTGATGCCTAGCTTTAAAGGTTTTCAGCGGTTTGTTTTGGCGGGTCATGAGGAAACGGCGACGGAAGGGTATATCGCTGGACTGGATCCTAGCAAACTGCCGCAGCCCGGAAGCAAAGGAGAGGTGATGGCGACATTGCGTCCAGCAGGTAAAGTTCTGATTGCTGATGAGATCTACGACGCAATAACTATAGGGGAGTTTGTCGAGAAGGGCACCCCGATCGTTGTGGTCAAGTTGGATGGAAGTGTAATCGTTGTGGATAAAGATTTGGAGGGTGATTGAGATGATGCCATTTATTCTTTTAGGGGTCGGTCTTTTGTTGATATTTTTTGAATTTTACCTTCCTGGAGGGGTTTTGGGGGTCCTTGGGGGTGCTGTTGTTATTGGGAGTATTATAGTCTTCGCGATGCAATATGAGTCCCTCGTGGCGATCATTCTCTTTGCAATTTGCTCAATCGTTGCCGTTGGGTTTTTATTTAAGTTTGCTCTGTGGAAAATAAGAAATGCGGAACCGGGGATGAGCATCTATTCTGATAGTCATCAGGAGGGGTATGTCGCATCCACGTTTGACAAAAGCGTTATAGGAAAAGTTGGCGTTGTCGAATCTGATCTTAAACCTGGTGGGCATATCACCATTGAAGGAAAAAAACATCTGGCCATCTCTCTGAGCGGTTATATCACGAAAGGTTCTGAAGTAATCATCGTTGGTGGTCAAGGGGAAAGTTTAACAGTTAAACATTACAAGAAGGATTAAAGAATCATGAACAATCTATTGTTAGTCAATGAATTCAGCTTTGAATTCTACTTCATTTTCATTGTTCTGGCTATCGTTGCCATTATATTGTTGGGCATCATGGGAAAGTTTATCAGCCTGTGGTTTCAGGCTTTTGTTTCGGGAACACCGATAGCCCTTTTTAACATCATTGGAATGAGCCTGCGAAAAATTCCACCTCACATCATTGTCACGGCTCGGATTACTTCCTACAAAGCAGGATTAAAGCAGGTATCGGTCTCAGACCTTGAAACACATTTCCTAGCAGGTGGACGTGTCACTGAGGTGGTACGGTCGATGATTGCTGCGGATAAAGCGAATATTCCTTTAGATTGGCGGCAGGCTACGGCGATTGATCTTGCGGGAAGAGATCTTCGTGAGGCAATAACAACCTCTGTCTATCCGAAAGTGATCGACTGTCCCAGTCATGGAGGATTCATGACGGGGGTTGCCAAAGATGGTATTCAGGTGCATGTCCGTGCAAGGGTTACCGTTCGAACAAATATTCAGCAGTTGGTCGGTGGAGCCACAGAGGATACCATCATTGCTCGAGTAGGTGAAGGGATTGTTAGCGCCATTGGAGGTTCTGAGACACACATGACGGTTCTGGAGTCACCCCAGGAGATTTCCAAGCTGGTCTTGGAAAAGGGGCTAGACGCCTCAACAGCGTTTATGATTCTCTCCATTGATATTGTGGAGATGAAGCTTGGAGAAAACATTGGCGCAAGATTGCGGGCAGAAAAAGCGGAAGCGGATATGCGCATCTTCCAGGCCGAAGCGGAAAAACGTCGGGCGATGGCTGTCGCTATGGAGCAGGAGAATGTAGCCAAAGTCAAGGATATGGAAGCTAAGTTTATCGAAGCAAGAGCTGCGGTTCCTCATGCGATAGCTGAGGCTTTCAAAGCAGGAAAGCTGGGCGTGATGGACTATTACCGTTTCCAAAACATACAAGCCGACACAGATATGCGCTCTTCTATCGCAAGTCCTGAAGAGGGCGGTCGGAAAGGTGAGTGACGATGACATTTATTGAGTTTATTGGATTTATCATCACCATGATTATTTTCTTCTTTCTGGTCCTAAAGCAGGCTAAGGGCCAGCAGCGGCGTGCTCCTGAGGTTTCGGAGGAGGAGAATGAGGAGGAAGGTGAGGAACAGGAAACCGCTGTTAGGGAGTTGTTGGAGTCTCTAAATATTAAAGTTGAGGGAAAGCTCCCGAAAGTTGAAAGGAAGCAAGAGAAAGCGATACCTCCTCCGCTTCCGGAGGGTATGGAGCTCCCCGAAGTTGAAATGCCCAAAGAAAAATTTGCCTATGAGGGTGTTGAAAAAGACAAACGCCTGATCGAAACGGAGCTGAGGCGATTGTGGAAAAAGCCAAAAACACCTGCTATTTTAAGTAAGTTTGGATATGGGGAAAAAGAGGTTTTTAGAACACCTCATAAAGGGAGTCGTGTGACTTCAGAAGAATTACAGCCCCATCATGAAGAAGCATTTCAGATACTCAAGAGACAGCAGTCTCGTGTCCGACAAACTATTAGAGAGCTGGACTCTCTTAAGGATGCTGTCATCATCAGGGAGATTTTAGGGCCTCCTAAAGGTTTGGAATAAACAAATCTTATGCTTGTAGGAGAAAAATACCTTCATGTTCAAAGTAAGATCGATGAGATCGCTGTCAAGTGCGGCCGGGATCCCAAAGAAATCTCCTTAGTTGCCGTTACGAAAGGATATGAGCTGGACCATGTCATGTCTGCCTATGATGCGGGATGTCGCGACTTTGGAGAAAATCGCGTGCAAGAAGTTTTAGACAAAATCCCAAATGCTCCCGATGACCTGCGATGGCATCTGATCGGAACCCTTCAGAAAAATAAAGTACGAAAAGTTATCGGTAAGTTTGTCCTCATTCATTCTGTTGATTCATCGGACCTGGCAGCAAAGATCTCGCAGTGCAGCCAGGAGGTGGGTGTCGTCACTCCAGTACTTCTACAGGCGAACACCTCGGGAGAGGAATTAAAACATGGACTCACTCCCGAAGAGTGGACGTCCGTTTTTGGAGAAGTTGTCAACCTTCCAGGCATAACCGTAAAAGGGCTGATGACTATGGCGCCCTTGGAAGGGGATGAAATCGTGATCCGGAATTGCTTCTCAAAACTTCGAGAGCTGCGAGAAGACCTCCAAAAGATGGCTGGTGAGGATGTGAGAATACCTCATCTTTCTATGGGAATGACTCATGACTACCCTTATGCCATTGCTGAAGGTGCAACAATCTTACGTATCGGCACCGCAATTTTTGGTGGTGAGTGATTGGTGTTGTGTAATTCACCACAGAGCACACAGAGAGGATATGAGAGAAATTAATTAAGTTCTTTCATATCCTCTCTGTGGGCTCTGTGGGTGGGCTGTCAATAATTTGTCTAAATCAGCATAAAACCAAATTTAAACATGTTTCTGGAGCTCTTCCATAGTAAGGAGGCTAGAAGAAATAACCTTTACATTTAGGCTGTTATAGCTCTTCAGTTGCGAGGCGCAAATCTGCAGTCAACTTATTAGTTTCCAAAGATTTGCAACAAAGCAAGTGAAGATGATA
>JAAKFP010000186.1 GCA_011065005.1 Chlamydiota bacterium
TAGAAGGCTTGTTTTATTCAAAAGGGGACATTTGGAAATTGCTCCGAATGGGGACATTTCGTTATTGCCAGAAAACTACTGCACATTACAGGAACCTTTTTCTAGTATATTGATTACGATTTCATATCGTTGAATAATAGTAGATGTCACATTACGATCATTTTCAACAGAAAAGAAACCATCTTTCTTATATTGATTCAATCTTCTCATGGCTAAATGACGTGGTGTTTGACCGTGCTCATCCCAGAGATTGCTATCGGCACGCTTCTTTAACAAATAGTCAACGATGAGATAATGTCCATATTCTGAAGCAACATGTAGTGGAGATCGCTTCTGGTTGTTACAAATACTAATATTCGCTCCGGAATCAATTAAGAACGTTACTGCGGACAAACTCCCCTTTTGTGCCGCCCAATGCAATGCACATTCTCCTCGTCCATCTAACACATTTACGTCGACTTTGTATTGTTTCACTAAAAAATTCACAACCTCAAAATACTCTCGAGAAGCAGCCCATAAAAAAAGTTGACCGACAAGATCTCGGGCATTTTTGTTTTTATTCGAATCTAACAAACGAGAAATAGTAGTCATCAGGCCCTTCTTCTCTCCCTGATCACAAAGAAAATCAAAAGGAGTTTTTCCAGTACCAGTCCTATAGATTTTGTTCTCATAGCTAAAATTATTGAGTACCCCAAGACCGACTAATTCATCAAAGAGAGCGTAATGGTCACTCTCTATAGCCTGATGGATAGGTAAATACCCTTTGTTATCTTGCTGGAATATGAGCTGCGCCATTGATTCAGACCTGTTAATCATTGGAAAAAAAGCAAATTCCGTGACATCCGAAGCCAGAAAATGCAAAATATTTCTACGACCTTTATCTTGCACCAAAGGGTTCTGATGATATAATAAATCAAACACTTTTTCATGCTGATACTTCAATGCTAAATGGAGTGGACATAAACCATCACTGTTAAAATCCTCCAATCCCAGGCATTTTTCCCGGCAAAACACTTCAACAGCGTCTACAAGACCTTTTCTAGCAACCCGATGATATAGTGTTTCCCCTCTAAGTTCAGTCGAAGTATAACAGATGTTTGCGTTCTCTTTTTCATTTTCAAAAGTGATTTCAGAAGGCACTGCTCCATACTGAATAAGTAACTTGATAATTCCTTTATCCCCGTTTTCAGTCGATTGCGGTAAGCATTTTTGTAATGCCTTAAATTCAACATCTTCTTGCAACGGCAGCGACTTAGAATGTTTCCAAAAAGACTCCACAACTTCTTTACATGGCTTGTTTTTAATTATTGTATACAAAATTTCCCATAAATTAATATAAGTTGGGGACGATATTCTATTACTTACTTTATCAAGTAAGGTAAATAGGACATTCATCATCTCATTATTTCCCTTTAGGGCAGCTGATTCGATCTGGCCAATGGTGCCGTCACTAGTATGATCATTCATCACCACAAGAGCAAGCTCAGTCAATCCATCAGAGAGTTCCGTATATTTTTTCAACAAGCACTCTATAATCTCTCTTTTTTGTAGCTTAATAGCTAATTTCAGCACCTTTGATTGGTCATAGAAAAATCTTACTTTTGGAATATTTAGGACATCTAAAAAAAGATCATCAAAATTATTTTCTAACAAACCATACAGTAATTTTCCACTATCTCCTGGGAAGCAGTTTAAATCAATATCCGACTCCTTAAGGCGCGGGATCAAAGATCTTAAAGCTCTTTCAAACCCATTTCTCATTGCATAGGTCATGATCTCTCCTAAAGCAGCGGCTAGTGGGGTCCAAGGACCTCCGCTGCCATAAGAGCGTCTACGTATCTCTATTCTAAGTATGTGATCAAAGTACCCATCAAGGATTGATTTTAAGTGGGTAGATTTAGAAGGTATGACTGTTGCAGCTTCTAGAAACTTCACATAACCGATAGGAGTCAGTTTCCCTACACCAGGCAGTTCGTGCGTCAAAAAATTTTCACATGCGCTGAACAGTCCATCAACGAAATACATATCACTTGCGCGCCACAATTCTGCAACAATATCCTCTGTTATAGTACAAGATTGCGTTAGAATAAAATCGATCACTGCACGAAATGCTTTTTCAGAGATCCCATTAATTTCTATCTCCACCTTTCTAGATTCGGAAAAATGACCTTGAAATAGTTTTTTAAAGTAGCTGTTTCCACTCAAGCAATCTCTTTTACAATCTATCGTCTTACCGTCAATGATAAAAGTTACTTTGTTAGTAGACTCGAATCCTTTTTCCGCCCTCAGATTTCCGGGCTCAAGCATTAATGCTTCGGTATAATCTTGATAAGCACGCCCTAATTCATTCTCTTTTAAAAATATTTCTGCACGATCACAATAGAGTGTAGCGCTGGGTTTGATCGCAAGACCATGTGTTAGCAACTGCTTTGCTTCTATCGAATTTGACGAAAGGAGATGAGGTACAGCCAAAGTGTAAGCCTCGAGTAAGTTGGGATCCTGAGTTCTTGCACACTTAAAACAAGCCATAACAGCGTCGTCTCTATCTTTTTCCTTTTGCAATACAATAGCTTTCCCTTTCATCAACCAAGCTAGAGCATGTTTTCGATCTAATTCGGTAACGATCGAATATTCTCGCTCAGCTTGTTTTGCGAATTGCATCCTCTTTTCATCGTTAACATCTGTTGCTAACGTATAGTAGCGATCTCCTCTCTCAATGCGATATTGAAGATCTGTAACTTGAGCATAAGCTTCTTTGATTTTCTCACAAATTGCTTGTGCGATTGAGGATTCAGAAGGGTGGTGCACAGGATCGTATGCATGGATTCTCTCATGAAAAGCCTTACGTATATCTTCTAAATTCGCTTCTTGATAATCCCGTTCAAACAATATCTCAAAGGGTGTTGCTGTTTCTGTTTTTTTGTAAACATCAAATAATGCTTTTGGTTGACTTACTTCTGCTGTGCGATTCATAACGTTTCTCCTTGACAGTTTATTGTCTAAGCAACACTTATTACAAAGTTTATTTTAAAAGGATAGGAAAAATTGCGACACGTAGCTGTGATGAAGAGTTGTCCTTCATCATACAGCAGATAAACACAGATGACTCACCAAAACATCTGTCTTTATCTGTGTGCATCTGATATCAGAAATGTACAACTTGTTTTTGCCCAGCTCCTAAGGGGAAAATTGAACGAGTTTATATTTTTAAAGCTTGAAACCCAAATTTCTGATATATTGAAGTTTCGATTATATGAAAGAGCTTTAAATGAGGACACTATCCATGTTCATACAAGAAAGATTTACTAATGGCGTCAATCCTTATACGTCACAAGTTGACCATCAAGAATCTACAGCTGCTATTTCTTATGAGCCTACTGCCGCAGAGGTAGAAATTCCAAGGGAGACCCTATCCAAAGCGGTATTAGATAGGCAGTCTGATGGTGCCTTGAGATGGATGACGTTCAATAGGTTTGGAGCTGCAAAATACAGGATTTTTGAAAATGAAAAATTCTTGGACTACCATCTTAGTCAAAATGAGCGGGTAGACATCTGGGAGATTGAAGACAAGAGGGGAAAAGAACCTAAGACCATCTATAAGTGTTGTGATGTGGATGACACCACCACTTTTTCCACTAAAGAAGAGCTCTATCGAGAAATAGCGTTAGGAACAGACCATGGGGTTTTTAGCATTCATGATCTTGATACACATAAGGAGATCTATATCCAGCAGAAAAGGGGCTGGTTTCAATATGGTTTTGAAGAGGTTTCTTTAAAGCAGGCTCAGAAGACTATTCTCACTAGAGAAATTGCAAGAGAACAAGGCTGCAAAAGCTATGCTCTAGGCATAGCGGCATTAGCTGCAACACCAGTAGTAGTTGGTATTGGAAAGACTTTTTCGATAAGTTGGGAAGAGCTGACAACATCTGTTAGTTTGTCGTCTAATCATTTTGCCAATGCTCTGGATAAAACTGCCACCTTTGTCAGCACCGCTCTGTTGACTTATGGGATCGGTAGTATAAACAGAGGCCCAGGCAAATCCATCCCTAAGGCTTTACCTTTAGCTATTTTAGGAACATTGTTATGGTCCAGGCCTGTAGAGGCACAGCTCTGTCCTGTGTTTGCAGGGAGTTACGATACACCAGGTATTGCTTGGGATATAGTCGTATCGGGCAGCTATGCCTATTTCGCGGATGACATTTATGGTCTTCAGATCATCGATGTGACTAACGTTGCAAATCCTGTGCGTGTGGGTGGGTACGATACACCAGGTCTTGCTCGGGATGTAGCTTTATCCGGCAGTTATGCCTATGTGGCGGATAGCGGTAGCCTTCAGATCATAGATGTGAGCAACGTTGCAAACGCCGTACGTGTAGGCTGGTGCAATACGTCTGGTAATGCTCGTGGTGTAGTTCTATCCGGTAGCTATGCCTATGTTGCGGTAGGAACTTCTGGTCTTCAGATCATCGATGTGAGCAATGTAGTAAACCCCGTGCATGTAGGATGGTGTGATACGCCGGGTTATGCTTATGGTGTAGCCGTATCCGGTAGCTATGCCTATATCGCGGATGACTCTGGTGGTGGTCTTCAGATTATAGATGTGAGTAATGTCACAAACCCTGTGCGTGTGGGTTGGTACAATACGCCGGGTTATGCTTCTGATGTAGTCGTGTTTGGCAAATACGCCTATGTCGCAGATGCAACTTCTGGTCTTCAGATCATAGATGTGAGCAACGTTGTAAACCCCGTGCGAGTGGGTTGGTATGATACGTCGGGCAATGCTTATGACATCGCTGTTTCCGGCAATTATGCCTATGTGGGGGATAGCGGTGGTCTTCAGATCATAGATGTGAGCAATGTTATAAATCCCGTGAGTGTGGGTAGGTACAATGTGTCGAATAGGGCTTTTGGTGTAGCTGTATCCGGCCGCTATGCCTATTTGGCGGTTTACACTTCTGGCATTCAGGTCATCGATGTAAGTATTTGTCCATCAAGTAATAGTGGCACTTTTTTCTCAGCCATAAGCACAAATACCAGCACGTCTTCGGATATAACCACTTTACCTCTTTCAACAGATAGCACATCAAATAACCCACGCTCATTGAGGATTGGCTTAGGTGTTGGTATCGCAGGATTGATCTGTTTGGGAGTAAGTGGCACTACTCTGTTTTATTTGCTGAAAAAACGAAAAGAATCAGCAGATCTTGAGACTAATGCAAGCGAAAACAACATTTCTTTCGGTTCAGCAACTCACAAGAGCTTTGAATTAAGACCTATCGTGAAAAGAGGATATAAAGAGATTGGGGAAGAGTATTACCAACTTAGTACTATTGACAAAACGGAAGCAAAGGGAATTTATCAGCAAACAGGTCATTTAATTGTCTTTCCTGAAGGCGAGAAAAAACTCAAATATGAGATAGGCAAAGGGCATTTTGGAGCTATTAAAGTTGCTCAAAGGATTGAAGATGGCCAA
>JAAKFP010000187.1 GCA_011065005.1 Chlamydiota bacterium
AGGTGGAAAACGGACAATATGCGTCTACTCAAGAAGCACATTAGGAACCTGGGGGTCATTAGCTGTTGGGATCTCTGTCGTGCTAGTCAATTATGTTAACGCTTATTCCTCTAAACTAGAGGCAATTAATTTGGGGTCGCCCGGTGCGAGAAAGATGCACGCCGGTAAATAGAGGGAAATGACCCTCTTGCGACAACGGGGAGGGACAGGTATATCCTGTTCCTTACCCTCTGCCACTGGGCTGTTGCACTTTTAGCCTTTCAGGCTAATAAAACAGTGCTGAAATCTACTTCTCAATGGGAAAAGCAGTATTTATGGGTAAAGGGCAGGCCTAGGGCAAGTCCGAAGGACAAGCCCTAGGATTGGATGCCCCTAGGATTGAGCCCGGAGGGCGGGATTTGTTTTTTTTTATAAGAAGCTAATTATCAGATGTATATGTTAAGTTATTGGGGAGAACAGTGAGATCATGAGAATGCTTCAAATAAGGTCTAGGAATCTTTCAAATCAAAAAGCCGAGGCATATGCAAAATGCATTGCCCCTTAATACAATGACAAGGTTAGGAATGCCAGAAGGAGAATGGGTGGTAGCTTAATTCGAAATTAAACCCTCTCTGTGATCTCACTGTTCTCTGTGGTAAATGACGCAACAACGTCAAATGCGGTCTAGAATCTCAAATCAGAATCGTGTAGTCTTGACTTTTGAAGCATGAACTAGAAGGAAAACCCGGTATGGCAGAGTCTCCATTCGTCAATCCCCTAATTGAGAGCACACGTCAGTATAAAACTGCCGGATCCTGTATTATGGTGATTTTTGGAGCGACAGGAGATCTCACCGCGCGTAAACTTGTGCCCGCTCTTTACAACCTTGCCATCGAAGGGCAGCTCCCCGCACACTTTGCCTGTGTGGGATTTGCAAGAAGAGACAAATCCCACGATGATTTCCGACAGGAAATGCTAAAGGCCGTAAATGAACACTCCCGCATACAACCAATAGATCCAAATATTTGGCAAACGTTTAGCGAGCAGCTTTTCTACCACCGCTCCGAATTTGATAATGACGACGGCTACGAAAAACTCAATGAGTTCCTTAAACAGCTAGACATACAATTCGGCACGAAAGGCAACCGGGTATATTACCTGTCTACGCAGCCGAGTTTTTTCTCGGGTGTCATAGAGAAGTTGAAACAGCATCGCCTTATCTATGATGTCAACCAAGAAACAGAAAAATGGTCGAGAATCATCATCGAAAAGCCGTTTGGTCACGATCTAAATTCTGCTATCGCCCTTCAGAATGAGATCTCAACACATCTCGATGAAAGCCAAATTTATCGCATTGACCACTATTTGGGAAAAGAAACGGTACAAAACCTATTAGTCTTCCGTTTTAGCAATCCTATTTTTGAGTCGGTCTGGAACAACAGACATATCGATCACGTACAGATTACTGTAAGCGAAGATATAGGAATTGGTACACGAGGCCGTTTCTTTGAAGAAGCAGGAATGCTGCGGGATATCGTCCAAAACCATATGATGCAACTGCTCTCCTTGGTGGCCATGGAGCCGCCTGTGAATCTCAAAGCCAATGCCATTCGGGACGAAAAAGTCAAAGTAATGGAATCCCTGCGCCCTTTTCCTCTTAGAAAAATCGATGAGTCGGTCGTTAGAGGTCAATATGGCCCAGGTTACATCGACGGGACTCAAGTCAAAGGATACCGACAAGAAGAGAATGTCTCTAAGACGTCTCCTATCGAGACGTATGTGGCTTTAGAGCTCTTTATTGATAATTGGCGCTGGGCAGGTGTTCCTTTCTATCTTCGTGCCGGAAAGCGTCTACCCAAGAGGGCGACAGAGATCTCCATCACCTTCAAGGATGCTCCAGGCTTCCTTTTTGAGTCTGAGAATACAAAGATAGATTCCAATGTCATGGTCATACGAATCCAACCTGATGAAGGGATCTCCCTCAAAATGAATTGCAAAGTTCCTGGCGTCAGCAGTCCCATTCAGCCTGTAAAAATGGATTTTCGTTACAGCTCCTACTTTGGTGCGATACCTCCCGAAGCGTATGAGAGGCTAATTTGCGATTGCATGTCAGGAGACAGCACTTTGTTTGCCAGAAACGATGAGGTTTTAGCCTCATGGAGGCAACTTACTCCCGTGTTGGAGCACTGGGAAAGTGCCATACCTAAAGGTTTCCCCAACTATCAATCAGGAACTTGGGGCCCAAAAGAAGCGGACGCACTCATTGCCTCTGGGAAAAGGCGATGGAGGTTGATATAACCATGAAAGGATTTGAGACCATTAAGGGTTATTTATTTAACCTGATCATCTACACCGATGAACAAAGGCGTTCTGAGTACTTTCACAACCTAGTACATGCCTTTATCGAAAAATATCCCTGTCGTGTGATATTCATTCGGATAGATGACACGTTTAAAGGTGACCATCTAGAAACAAGTAGAGTTGACTCCGCAGCAGTAGGAACGCCATGTGACCAGCTGGTGATTACAGCATCACCTTCACAGGTAGATCGAGTGCCTGTCATGATTTTGCCCCGTCTAGTTCCAGACCTACCGATCTACCTCGTTTGGGGACAGAATCCCACGTCGGAGAACACGATTCTCATGCAGCTAAAAAGCCTTTCGAGTCGCTTGGTCTACGACTCTGAGTGTGCCAAGGACCTTCAGGATTTCAGCAAGAAAATGCTATCTATGATTGAGAAGATGAAGATTGACTACATGGATGTGGACTGGGCTGAAATCAGTGGTTGGCGTGATGTGATCACCCAAACTTTCCTATCTGCCGAGAAATTTGCATTGTTAAAGCGTTGCAAACACCTCTTAATTAAGTTCAACAAGGTCGATGACCAATTCATCAAGCATTTCGCAACGGAAGCGATCTATCTTCAGGGGTGGCTAGCAGGGCAGTTAGGGTGGGAATATCAATCCATCAAATATGACGATGACACAATAACGATTCACTACAAGAACGGTGAAATCGATCTTGAAGTTGTGCTTCAGCCGCAAGAGAGGCCTACACTTATCCAAGGTAAGATCTTTGAGGTCGAATGGGCTACAGTGGAAAACCTATCGGTAACTCTTTCTCTTGCTGAAATCCAGTCTAAGGTTATGGTCTATATTTCCACGCCGGAAAAGTGTAACCTCCCCTTCTCCCTCCCTTTTTCTGATATACAAAAGGGATTCAATGCGATGAAGGAGATATTCTATTTCCGCACGAGTGATCATTATTGCAATATGTTGCGTGTCTTATCAACAATCCCATGGATGAAAAAGTAGGAGGGACCATGGACGGATACCACTGGAAAAAATATATAGAGTCGTATGATGAACGTAGAGATGCTGTCATCCCTGGAGATAAAGCGACGACGATCCAATTCTGTGTCGATCATTTTATTCGACTTGCTGAGGATGCCATTGCTCATCATGGGTACTTTGCTACCGCTCTTTCAGGCGGGTCCACCCCCAAAGCGATCTTTGAAAGACTCTCTGACCCAAAATATCGAGAACGAATCGAATGGAAACGGGTTTTGTTATTTTGGAGTGACGAGCGTGCGGTGCCTCCAGGTGATCCTAAAAGCAACTACCGAATGGCGATGGATGCTGGGTTTGGCAAGCTGCCCGTCCCTGCGGAGCGTATCTTTCGGATGAAGGCCGAGAAAGACATTGAAGAAAATGCGCTAGAATATCAGAAACTCATCGAACAAATTCTTCCCAATGGAGTCTTTGACCTTGTCATGCTTGGAATGGGTGAGGATGGACATACTGCATCTCTTTTCCCAAAAACCCACGGCCTGCATACGAATGCGCGGTTGGTCATCGCAAATTTTATTCCCTCATTAGACACGTGGCGGATGACTCTTACCTATGACTGTATTAACAGGGCAAGGAATATCGTTATCTATGTGATTGGCGAAACCAAGGCAGAGATTCTTGAGAATGTACTCGACTCCGACTACGATCCTGACAGCCTCCCCGTGCAACGTGTCGGCACCCCCACAAATAAAGCGCTCTTCATCACAGATAATGCCGCTCTCTCCGATGTATATCTCAAATAACGTAACTATTCAGATATTTTACTGGACAAACAATATGATACATAAGCACCGAAACGTTATGACTTTTGTAGTTATATTTGCTCATCCAAAAAGTTTAGCACAATAACGATTTTACGCAGCAAGCTGCGAGGAATTAAACCTGAGAGTAATTAACCTAGAAAACGCAGTTGAAAACGATCTCTAAGCACAATCTTTTGGACCACAACCGCTTACAATGGAGGGCCCCTTCACCGTATGGGAATGTGACCCTCCATCGTAAGCGGTTATGAACCAAAATCTTGCACTTATAGATCATTTTCAACTGCGTTTTCTAGGATTAAAAATAATCAGAAGCTGCTGGGTTTTCAGGTGGAGCTTGATAATGCCCCAAACCTGTCGTAACAGTGGGCACAGGTTCATAATCTTCCATGTTATAATGCTGCTGATGTTGTTCTGACTCATAGATGCTGGGTATCTCTCTTTTCATCAGAGCCTGAGCAATTTCCTCATAATGGCTAAGATCCACTTCCTCTTTTTCCACTCTTGTCTTTCGCGCAACTGTCTCTTTTTGCAGGTTCTCAAATACTACTGCCTTACAAGGTTGATTTAAACCTTTAAAACAGGGGGCTTCTAAGGCCTCTCGAGCAGTAAAGCGTGTCGCAGAATGAGAATCTAATAGACTGTTGATTACCCACCAAATGGAGCCTTCTTCTGGGTATTGTAGTTCTTTGATGAGTTTGAGCTTTTCTTGAAAAAACTCTGGGTTGCATTTTTGAACGCGAAGTGCAAATTGTCCTGGCATTTCAAATAACTGATGAGGATCTATGTTTTTTATGATCTGAAGAAGAGCTACTCCTGCAGCCCAAAGATCGGCTTTCTCTCCATCAAAGGTGGTGCTCTCTCTACGTGCTTGCAAGCGGTCTGGAGAGTAATAGCGGGTATCTCCAATAGCGTTTGAAGATATTTGCGGTAGGGTGCTTCTCTTGGCACAGCCAAAGTCAGTGATATATCCTGTTCCATCTTTGGTAAAAACAAAGTTATCAGGTTTGATATCCAAGTGATAAATTCCTTTCTCATGAAGTGTCTTAAGACCTGTCAAAAGGTCTTTGGTTATAAATTTAAGGACTTCAGTAGCCAACTCAGGGCGGCCTACAGTAGATAATTTCTGCGAGATAGCGTTGCCATCTCCCAAACCGGCTAAGGGCATAAAATGATAAAGAGCATTCTCTAATCTAATGGTGTTATAGATAGGAAGGATATTCTCTCCAGCAGCTTCTCTTTGCAGGTTGGCTTCTGCTTCTGAAGCTCTGATATTCTTTCCCCCTTTCACTTTTTTAGATACGACATATTGGCCATCTTCAATCCTTTGAGCAACTTTA
>JAAKFP010000188.1 GCA_011065005.1 Chlamydiota bacterium
GTGTAAAAAGGGCAATAGAGGGTGACGATTTGCTACAGAGCATTTTTGAGGCTTATTCAAATCGAAACCAGACATAAACTGGCATACTTACTTGAAATCCAACGGGATTTTGCCTCCATAGAAAGCAGCTGTTTTTTTCATTTTCAGGTCTTTTTGCTTTTTGAAATGAACCACAGTCACACAGATAGACACAGATTTTCAGAATGAGCTCCTATCTGTGCCTATCTGTGTGTATCTGTGGTTGATTTAATTCACCTGAGCAGAACAAAAAAAGGCGGCTATCGGGTGATAGCCGCCTTACTCGATCATTTTTCCTTTCTTGCCTTAGAAAGAAACGGTGATTCTTCCTCCGATACTCACTGGTTGGGTATCTGTCATAGAGGTGGAATCTTTCATCTTTCGCTGCTTAACGAGGACTTTCAGCTCAGGTTCGAAGTCCATTTCCATCTCTTTCGAGAGTATTTGTTCTTCTTCCTCTTTAACAGCGAGTGAGCAGTGTTGTAAACTCACAGTGATTTTTCTCCATCTACCCAAAAAGGGTAGCGTTCCGAAGAACTGACTTTCAGCATTTCTAGATTCTCACTCAGAATTAGGAAACTCCTCCAAGTTGTATTCTAGTGAGTCGTATACCTCCTTGGTTGCTCCAAGAGATTAGCCAAACGGTCTTTTTTCATGGCTTTACCTTTTTTACTGTTCCGCTCATTCGAAATTTTGTGCTTAGGCTAAATTCCCCAATGCGAGCCCTAGCTTTCGAATGTTTCCGAACAAACTATTGTATGTTCGGCATATGCAACAGCTCAGCATCAGCTGAGTCTTGTAAGCATTAGAATTAAGAACCGGATGACGATCGCTAGGCATCAACCTAAAAACCAGATCATCGTTCCTCTTTATGTTCCAATCTCACACGAAAATAATGCTCTGCATTGCTTCTCGAGTGAGCTTATCTTCTACTTAATAATTTCCAATTCCTGAAGGTTGTGGTTTCGAGCGATTAGTCTTAGACTCGTGTCACCTCCTTTTGTGCTCCAACGATCCACTGTTTTCAGGCAAACAATGTAATAGGCCTGCACAGTCTAATGACATGCAATGCCGTGGCTTTTATAAAAAAAGCCATTTCTAACGATATCTATCAAAATAAAGGAAAACTTTCAAGAATTTGTTTTCCTTTTTAAATTTTTTTGCGAAAAACAATTGTTATAACGTTATGCCTCTTGTTTTTCCCATCTATTTTTCCCTATCTATCGATTATCTAAGTGTTTTTCTCTTTCTTCAATATATTGGGTAAGAGAAAAACTTCCTTCAGCGATTTGGTCGTTTAGGATGGTAAAGGCTTCTGTTTCAATGGATTTCGTGGCTTGTAGCTGCTTCCCGATTCCAGCATATTGCTTCCATTCATTCCAAGCCTGTAGTTCCTCTTTGGGAGTGCCAATCTTTTGCTGAAGCATGGCAATCCGGAGGAGGTTGTAGGCGAAGAGTGCATCACCAAAGTTCCGATTTTCGATATCATTCTGATCAGCTTTCTCAAGTAATGTCATTTTAAGGGTCTGTGCCTGTTGGAGAGCTTGTTGGTATTGTTCTTCTGCAATCAACAATGTTGTGCGGGAAAAGTCGGAATAATAGGGGAGGTTGTCTTGAGCAGTTCTACTTAGGCACCGTTCAGCAAATTCGGTTGCCTGGACTGTGTCTCCCTGGATAAGAAGAAGTTGAGCGATAGATCCATCATATTTAGAGCGCAGTGCAGGATAGGCGTTCGTGATCTCTTTTAAGTTGTTCAAAGCCTGTTCTCTCTCGGGGTCTCCAGCTTCCCCTTGAGCGCTGCGATAAAGCATAGTAAGATTGTTTTCAGCGGCGACGTAGCTGGATTCGGCTTTTGCGGAGCTTCCTGTTGAGAATTTTATCGTGATGGCGATGAGGGCAAATACCGCTAGGACGACGTAGGGTATGAAGCCGCGTTTTTCTACAACCCATTGAACATAAGGGTTTTCGTTGATCAAATCTGCAAGACCAGGTTTTTCTTCCTGAGGGGGTGTAATGTTCTTTTTTTTAGGGGCCATCGGTCATTAAATTTTGTGTAATTTGCTAAAAAATGTAAGTAATAATAATATGCAGCGCATCATAAATGTAAAGAGGGAATTGCACCATAGTTTTGCAATTCCCTCTAAAGACAAGAGATTTTCGTTGATGAGTAAAGAAATCGTTGAAATTGAACTTAGGAAAATTTCGGTCAATCCCTACCAGCCACGCAGGCATTTTTCTCGGGATGAGATTGAGGGGTTGGCGCAATCTATTAAGAACGTGGGGCTTATACAGCCTCCCGTTGTCCGTAAACGAGAGGGAGGAGGAGATCAGTATGAGTTGGTTTCGGGCGAGAGGCGGTATCGTGCGGCTCAGGTAGCTGGATTGGAAAAGATGGCGGTGATCATCAGTTTAGAGGAAGATCGCAACTTCTCTGCCGAGGCTTCTCTTGTGGAAAATATTCAACGTGTGGATCTCAATTCGATAGAGATCGCAAGAGCGTTGAAACGGTTGATTGATGAGTTTGGTTGTCAGCAGGATGAGCTTGCCGAGCGTGTTGGCAAAAAACGTTCTACTGTGGCGAATTATTTGCGGTTACTTTCTTTGCCTCGGAAAATTCAGGAGAGTCTTTCTTTGGGAGAGATTTCTATGGGCCATGCAAAGGCCATCCTTTCCGTGGAGGGATTTGAGAGGCAACTTCTTCTTCATGAGCAGGTGATTAGCGATGACCTTTCGGTGAGAGAGACGGAAAAGGCTTCGCAAAGAATCGATAAAATTCCAAAGAGAAGGCTGACAAGCTATGCAACACGGGATTGTTATTTGCAGGATTTAGAGGAAAGGTGTCAGAATGCATTGGGCACAAAAGTCACCGTCCAGGGTAACGGAAAGAAGGGACGGATAAGTATTGACTATTATAGTTTGGATGATCTTGATAGACTCCTTGAGTTGATGCGCATAAAGTAGGCAGTTATGAGTGCAGATAAAAAAGTGGAACTGAGCATTAAAGGAATGAGTTGTGTTTCTTGTGCTCAGGGAATAACAAAAGCGCTTCGTCGTGTGGATGGCGTAATCGATGCAGAAGTCAATTTTGCGACCTCCAAAGCTGTTGTGCATGCAGAATCTGAAGTTTCTGATGATGCTTTGATTGCTGCAGTACATGCGTCGGGCTACAATGCTGAGATCTTTGAGCATGATCATCACCTGAAGGATACCGATTCAGAACAAGCCCTGAAGAATTTTTTGATTTCTGCGATTTTTACTCTCCCACTTCTTCTGCAAATGTTTTGGATGCCATTAGGTCTCTTTGGGGAGCTTCCAGGATGGCTTCAGGCCGTTTTCGCTTCCATTGTTCAGTTTTGGTGTGGCTGGAGTTTCTATGTTGGATCATACCACTCCCTTCGCGTTCGTAGCGCAAACATGGATGTTCTGATCGCTGCCGGCACCACAGCAGCCTATGGGTTTAGTTTGGCGGTTGTCCTTCTTGGCATCGATGAACACCTCTACTTCGAAAGTAGCGCTATGATTATAACGTTAGTACTTTTTGGACGTTGGTTGGAATCGATCAGCAAAGGGAGAGCCTCAGGGGCTATTCGCAAACTTCTTCAGCTACAGCCTAAAACCGCAAAGGTCGAGAGAAATGGTCAGTTCGTTGAAATTGCTGTGGAAGAGATCCAAATTGGAGATGTCTTCTTAGTCCGTCCTGGGGAAAGCGTTCCCGTCGATGGAAAAGTTGTCGAAGGAAATTCATCCGTGGATGAATCGATGCTAACAGGTGAAAGCCTGCCGATAGCAAAACAAGAGGGCGATGAGATTTTTGCAGCAACAAATAATCAGAACGGTGTCTTAAAAGCTCGTGCGATAAAAATAGGTTCAGAAACAGCTCTGGCAGGAATTATCCATTTGGTAGAACAAGCGCAGAACTCCAGAGCTCCTATCCAGAGGCTTGCTGATAAGGTCTCCGAAGTCTTTGTCCCCGCTGTTGTGTTAATAAGCCTTATCACACTTGCTTACTGGTGGCTTGTGGTAGGAGTTTTTAGTGCAGCATTGATTAATAGCGTAGCGGTACTTGTGATTGCTTGTCCCTGTGCCCTTGGGCTTGCCACGCCTGCTGTCATTATGGTTGCAAGTGGAAAAGGGGCGAGCTTGGGAATGCTGTTTCGGGAAGCCGCAGCCCTTGAACGTGCTGAAAAACTGCAAACGATCATTATGGATAAAACAGGAACCCTGACAAAAGGAAAACCTCTTGTTATTGATGTCATCGCTGAGGCTGAATATTCTCCAGAGGTTCTACTTTCTATTGCTTACTCCTTAGAACAAAATTCTCAACATCCCCTTGCAAATGCCATTGTGGAGTATGCACAATCACAAAACGTTCAAGCGCTGCCTGTGCAAAACTTTGAATCGGTCCCAGGAAAGGGTGTGAGTGCTGTTGTCGAGGGAAAGCGATTTCACCTCGGATCCCTTAGTATGGCAAAAGAGCAAGAGATCAGGATCTCAAAAGATGTCGTCGAGCCACTAGAAAATGCAGGAAAAACAATTTGCGGCGTTTGGACAGATAGCTTCCTCGTCGGTTACATTGCTATTGCTGATCAGCTTCGTGAGCAAAGCCCTGAAGCCATACAGAAGTTGATACAAATGGGCATCCAACCGATTATGCTCACGGGAGATCATAGGAAAACCGCTGAAGCGATTGCTCATCAGGCAGGAATAAAAGAGTATTATGCGGATGTGCTGCCACAGCACAAAGCAGCAAAAGTCAATGAGCTGAAACAAAAAGGTATCGTTGTGGGCATGGTTGGAGATGGAATCAATGACGCTCCGGCTCTAGCTGCAGCAGATGTCGGCTTTGCCATAGGTGCCGGCAGCGACGTGGCCATTGAAGCTTCAGACATCACACTGATTCGTAGTGACCCGAGATGTGTCGCTCAAGCCATCCAACTTTCCCAAGCAACGTTTCGGAAAGTTCGACAAAATCTCTTTTTTGCCTTTTTCTATAATTCCTTAGGGATTCCTCTGGCAGCCATAGGGCTCCTCAACCCCATCATCGCTGCAGCTGCCATGTCCCTCAGCTCTCTGTCCGTTGTCTGTAACGCCCTTCTGCTCCGCCGATGGAAACCGGATTAAACAGGGCCAAGAAAATACAGGATAACAGGATAAAATGAATTGTTCACCCAATTCCTAATATCACGCATTTTACCGAAAGCCATAACCCTCTAACAAGAGAATCTAGGGTCGGATGAATAGCAACGCTGCTCCTATGCACATCGTGAGGGGATTGTAAGCAAGGCGCGGTAGTGCCACTCGAATTTAGCGCTTCAACCATATGAATATTTGAGTGGCGGATTAAAGGTTCCCGTTAGGGGACCAAGCGAGATAGCCCCG
>JAAKFP010000189.1 GCA_011065005.1 Chlamydiota bacterium
TGTGGTTACCCATCAGGCAAAATGCGTGGACTCTGTGATGATGTACCTCGGCCGCTTCTTGTAACAGTAAGCAAAATCGAGCACGATCTGCGTCATCATGAAACAAGAATATTCCGTCTATTCTACGTAGCATCACATGGTGGCACATGTGTGGTTGCCAAATCCGTTTTTTTCTGGGCATTGATCACCTCCTGTGGAAAAGCAGGATGCTCCAGATGCAAATTTTGCACAACAGAGAATCGCACATCGCAGCTCCGGCCCCTTTCCCGGCCCCTTTCCCATCGCAGCTCCGGCCCCTTTCCTCGCAGCTCCGGCCCCTTTCCTCATCAACGACAATATGAGGTATATTGAGTCTTTTTACCTGATCTAAACCAGCCTGCGTTCCCCTATATTGGTCCGTATCGAGGAACATCAAATAGATGTTTTCATAGTTCAAATTAGGCAAATTTTTTACTACGTCACCTTTCACAAGCCTTATATACCCCTCAAGAGCCTGAGATTTAATTTTTTTTTGCACTCTGTTGATAGGGTTGTTAGTAAACATTCCTGAGTCAAAAAAAACTTGGTCGGAACGATCAGGAGCTGTGGCCGCCGGCATGCCTTCAAATGTATCGCATGCGTAAATGGTAACATGTTTTCCCAGAGTTTTACAAAGCTGTGCCATGAAGATACTTGTTCCGCACTGATATGATCCCACTTCTAAGATTGAACTATGGTTGGGACAAAAATAGGCTAAAACAGCGAGGATAGAGATTTTGTTGATATGGAGGCAAGTTTGAAAATTAACTAACTTGATCGCTTTTAAAGTTTGTCGTACTGACCGTGCAAGGTATGATAAATCGATACCCTGAGAACCCAAAATCACATCAAATTCAAATTTTTTTAGGTCGGAGAGAGGGTTATATGGATGAAATTTATCAAAGTTATGATCGGGATCCCTGCCGAAAAAAGTGTGTCGAACATCCTCCCAAACAAATCCAACATCCATCAAAGCTTCAGTAAGCCCGTGGAGTCCGGTGTCGGTATATGCAGTCACGAGCTTTGTTTTGCCTTTCTGGGCTTTTAGGATTTTAGATAGACTTTGAGCTAACAATAGGGAAAATTGACTTTCCTGAAGGAAGGAATAAGCATTTCCAAACAATCTCCTCCTAATTTTTCCCAACACTTCAAATGATTGAACCAACATATAACTCCATTATGATAACCAGAATGGCATTCAAATTCGATTGATCAGAAACCCAAGGATTTTTCGTCCGCTCCACTGCAAGCACCAACTATACATCCCTAGAACAATAATGTTAAAACTTAGAGATTTTTTTGTGAGGAAATCTCATTTGCTGATTTACCAGAGGGCATTCCCTACTCGGTCTTTTGCCTCCAGTTGAGGGCTTTGGTTGCCACTTTTACAGGTATGTTGCATCTATCGAACACGACATCATGCGGCATGTGCAAGATTTTTATGAGCCATTTTAATATGACGCATATCTGTTGGTAGAGGGTGTTGGGGCGGAGGTTGGTGAGGAGATGGGTTTTTGGGGAGAAGGATTTCCAGAGGTTGGAGGGATGATGGTCGTTGAAGAGAAGGACTGGGGGAGTATCAATCGCTGCTGCGACATGTCCAGCTGCTCTATCTACTCCGAGGAGTAATTTAGCTTCTTTGATGGAGGCGACAAATTGTTGGAATTTTTATCAATGAACAAAGATTGTAAGCTTATGCATCTCTTTCCCTTCAGTAGTCATGGCTATGCTTTCATGGTTACTTCTTGCCATGGCATGTTTTTAGATGAAGACACCATAATAGCTGTGAAAAGAATGATCAGACGACCTGATCTCCCCGATCACTTTCACAACCTCAATTAAATTTGGCCTAGTAAGTTGAACCTCTTTTGCCTAAAGAAGGTTCAAGAATTATGATCGAAAGTTTCGAAATCATCGAGTTTTCTATAATCTATTTCTTCTTCAGGAGGGGGTGGAGGCAAACCGCCTGTGGGCACATTAGCATAATTCTCATCGTCAGGAGGGGGTGGTGGTAAAGTGCCTCGGGGATAATTAGCATAATTTTCCCCGTCGGATTGGGATCCTGCTTGTTCGCCTGAACCGGTTTTCACTTCATCCAGTTCATAGTCCTCTTCTTCTCGTCGTGCCATGAAAAATAAATAGATCAGATACAGAATAATTGAAGCTCCAACACCAGAACCAAGGGAAATACCCAAAATTCGCGGTAAGTTTGGTCCTTCGTTTTCAGAGCTTTTGTTGCTTTCTGCACTTGTGGCGGAACTATCAGAACGGCTCGGGCGTGAAGGGGGCACAATTGATGAGGGGCTACTTGTGCCAGGAGGAGGTGGGGTGCTGCTGGAAGAGCTTGAGGGGACGAGCGAAGAGCTGCTTGGATCAGAAGAAGCTGCGCTTGATGAGGAGTTGCTTGGGGCAGAGGGAAGAAGACTGCTGCTGGAGCTGGTTGAAGTGCAAACCCAGCTGAGGAAGTGAATGACTGAGTTCCATTCCCCGACAATGACGGTATCTCCGGAAAAAGCGACTCTATGAGAGCTACCTGCGGTTGGATAAGTAGCCTCAAGGGCGAGATTATCCCTATCTGCTGCACTGTAAAACTTGGTGCCCTGAATGTTGTCTGCTACTGCGAGATGGTTTTTGTCACCAGAAACTCCGAGACCTTCAGCATATCCCGTAGCATAGGTACGCCGAATTGCTGGACTGGCAAGATTTGTTAATGGGATGTCATGAACGCCCTGACCTGCATCAGCCACAAAAAGATGAGAATCGATAATAGCGAGTGCTAGAGGTGTGCCGGGGGTATCAACATGGCTGAGATATTGCATGGTTTCATTGAGAAAGATCACACCATAACCATTCGCTGCCGCTATGGTAATATTGCCGAATGAAGCAACGTCATAAACCCAATCTGGTGCAACGTACGTAGCCACGACGTTGGGAGAGTTTCTGATGGATATGTCAACGCGCAGCACATTGGCCCCGGAGGCCGCCACAAGATAGCGATCACCAAAAGGAGTGATGCTATCTACCTGGTTAGGCGTAGGACAAGCCCCCCCCTTCACTGGATGGGTTTTGTTTGCGTTGTCGTAGGCTTGGATGCTGGACCCTTCTCCAATATAGAGATCATTATCCACGGCAGCAGCACTTCTAGGTATAGCCGAAGTACTCATAGTGCGTTTGACGGTTCTACTAGGAGTGTCGATATTTCTAAAATTTGAATTTCCTGTTACTGTGAGATCTTGACCGGAAACAGCAAAGTCACGGTTATTCTCTGAGGTTTCTAGAGTGCCTAATACTTGAAGGCAGATAGGCTGTGTACGTACAGGTCTGGAGAGAAAGATCATTCCACCTATGATCGCTCCAGGGAGTCCGCCCATCGCGCCTCCAGCACCTGCCCCTGCAATCGTATTTAGTGCGGTTTGAAAATGTGAATTAGGCGTATAATAGGAGCCCGCAAGCGTGGGATTGGCTACATTGGCTACATCGATGATATGAAGACCTGAGGGTCCATCCGTCACATAGGCATAATTGCCGGAAAGGGCGACGCCATAAACATAGCCAATCGTATTATAGGAGCCCGCAAGCGTGGGATTGGTCACATTGGACACATCGATGATCTGAAGACCCGAGCTCGCATCCGCCACATAGGCATAGTTGCCGGAAACGGCGACGCCTCGAGCTCTGTCAGGCGTATTATAGGAGCCTGCAAGGGTAGGGTTAGCCACATTGGACACATCGATGATCTGAAGACCGGAGTCCCGATCCGCCACGTAGGCATAATTGCCGGAAACGGCGACGTCCCGAGCATCGCCAGGCGTATCATAGCTTCCCACCCGTTGAGGGCACAGGGACTGGCCCTTCACCGGGTCGGGCAGCAATATCATCCCCGCTAGCAACGCCCCTGGAAGTGTTCCTCCCTGCTGCCTGCTCACCGCAGCGATCATGGACATCTGAAAAACAAAAGCTGTCTTAAATGTCGCAGGACCCAGCGTTCCTTTCATCGTTGCGATGGCATCAGAGACGCTGTTTTGGTTGGAGCCCCAGGACCTTCCGGCCGATATGAGCAAACCTCCCAGAACACAAGCTGCGATTGATTTACCCAGCCCCAAAGAAGCCCGGTCAGATGCAGAAGCAGTAGACTGTGGAAGATGAGGCCCCCTCAACTCGAGGTTGTTTACCACGGAGTTTAAATTGTCGTGGTAGACATGTGTATAATGAGACCCGGAAAGTCCTGCTTTGAAACGGATATAGGTGGTTTGCTGGTTTTCTAGATCTTTAAGCTTCCAAAGCACTCCATAATCCTCCCTCAGCTGATCAAAGAGTTTCTCCTTTGTCTCAAAAGTGTCATATCCCCATGCATTTGTCCTTTGGAGTTTGTAAAAAACGTTGGACTTTTCCTCACGCAGGTCTTGGATCTCCCAGATGTCGACAGAGGCTTTATCGGCAAGCCAATGATCCATTGTCTTCTCGTCGGAGAAAATGATGGTCCCTTCCAGCTCTGAGTGAAAGGAGAGTTCTCCGTGTTTGGTTTTGTTAAGCGTGGCTTTGCACAGCGTGCAGCCGGGCAGCCTGTCGCTGATCTGCTGATTCAATGATCGCACGGCCAGTCGCGTCTCTACTTGGATGGGGTCTCCCTGGTTGGCGAGGGTAGAGGCGGATGGTTCTGACTTCCGGAATGAAGTCAGATAATTCACTGCTGAAGATAGTACTTGGAGCATAATTTTATCCTTGTTTTGCTGAAAACCTTAAGGTTTAGTTAAGGAAAGACTAAGGCATTCAACTCTTTGCGTCAAATTTTTTCTGACATTTTTTTCTTTTTAAAGATTAATAAAGAATTTGTTAAGAAAGGATAAATTTTGGGCAAAATTGCAGAAATTTTACGGAAGATTGAGAGTTTGGGAGTGCGGGGACTTGTCCTTGCAGTTCTACATAAGTTTTTCTGACAAAAATATTTTCTTCTACGGTCTTATTGGTGCACCTGAAAGAAATGTAAAACCCCAGGGGCGCGGTAGCGCCGGAAGATGTAAGCCCCTTGTGAAGCGTTAGCGGAACGGGGGGGTAGATGTGAAAGAAGGTAAATAGCTGCGGTAGTTGCGCAAGAAATTAGTCAAACACATGACCCCGATTTTTGCCTGACCCCGATTTTTTTACTTATTAGTTCCTTCGCCAAAAAGGGAAGTTGTAATCCCATTCGCTGCTCAACGTGGAATTTTCTTTGAGAAAGCATGTTCTCTTCATCAACAAGGTAGGTTCCGAACGTGAGTTGCTTTGGCAGAGACATCCCCATACCGTAGCCGAATTCACTACTAAAATGGTGACCCCCGTCGTAGTAACGTATCAGTTGCAAAGGGTCCGAACCTTGGATTTCGATGTCGGGA
>JAAKFP010000019.1 GCA_011065005.1 Chlamydiota bacterium
AAAAATGCCCATCTGTGCCATCCCATGCCTGGCCCCCGTGTGTGATCCCCGTCTGACCCCCTCCCCCTAATTAGAGAAAGTGTAACAGAAGGGTGCTAGGCCGCTTTGTCGCTATTTGTTGGGAAGCATAGTAGACTCCCATGGTACCCAGAACGATACGGGCTACGCCTAAGGCCACACGGCCAGGATGCTGTTTGACCCGTTTCCAGATTCTACGGTTGAACCCTTGCCTCACAATCCCTTTGAATCCGAAGTGAGCGGTTGTAATTCCTACGTTTTCGGGGGTCCTGTATGCGTACATTGAGTAGTCGGGATCCTTTCCGATTATACAAGCCGCGAACTCGTCGTCGAAATAGACATGTAGGGTCGGAGTGAAGAGTCCGATCAAGATACCGGCTATCTGTTTGATGGTTGCAACGGGGCCCTTTTCAGCGGCTGAAGCGAACATTACGCGCCCTGACAGGACCGCATGAAAGCGCGGCCCAAGGAACCCTAACCAAGCTCTTTCGAAACAGCTTTCTAGGATGTTTTTCTCCTCCCCAGCTTCTATGATTATCTCCTCCCCATCGTCTGTGATTATCTCCTGATAAGTTGTTTGAATATTTCCGGTTGCCGGATGAAAAACATAAAAGCGACGTTTGCTGGACTCTTGATAGGTGGAGTCATTAAGGCCAGCTGCTGAGCCCGTTTCGGATCCCCCACAACCCGGGTCAGCGCCATTTACGCGGATATTTAGGTAGTTTTTCATATTGGTGCCATGCCGATATGTACCCAATCCAATAGCATCTGCTATTCCTGTAGTAAAGAACTGCAATGCAGGATTGAAAATTGCAGAGATCAACCAGAAGCTCTTTTCCGCGGCCCTTCGAGCTTTGCTTTTTGTTATTGGCGGATGAGAGCCGCCACACCCTAGACATTCGTCGGTCGTTTTCACGTTTGTTAGGTCCATCCAAGTTACATCAGGAGAGACTGTCTCTGTGGAAGATTGTAAAACCATTATAACACCTTATTTAAAAGCTTATTATATATAATAGCATAAAAAAAGTTAAACTATATAAAGATAAGGTTAATAATTGATAAATAGTGAATTCAACGGCCTAGATCTAACGCAACACTGGAGGTCGTGATTCGACAAGGCGGATCATGCCGAACAGTGTTTGCGCTGGTACTGTTTGCGCTGGCGTCTTTGCGTTGAAAACCCCTGCTTAAGTTGACACCATTGCGTGAACGGTTACTGTGCTAGGGTTTCGTGCCGATTACATTCCTCATGTCCGTAAGGTTGCCGTGAATATATTGCCGCAGGTTGTGGCGGAAGAGACGAAAAGCCTCCTTTTTCGAGGTCTTGGGGCGGGGGGCCACCTCGGGGGTGATGATGATATTCGGAATACCCCAAAGCTTTGAAGAGGGTGAAATAGGAATCTGATAAAAAGCATCCAAGAGAATTCCTCGAAATTTTCCCGTTTTTTCAGAAACTTTTGCCAAAGCATTTTCATCAATGATGGTCTTTGACCCAATGATGACTAAAATGGAATCGTTTTTCATCAATTCCATCTCTTCACGTTTAAACCATTTCTCCTTTTGTTCTCCCCGCGGAATAGCAAGACAGACAACATCAGCAGCGGGTAAAACAGAGTGCAACTCTTGAGTAGACAAGACCTTATGACAATGAGGATGAAAAGATCGATGCTTCTGAACTCCCCAAACCCGCATTTCCATCTGGTTTGCGCGACGGGCAATCTCAGTCCCTACACTCCCAAGGCCAACTTGCAAAAAAACTTTGTCTTTTAGGGTCCACATCGACTCACGCCACTTGCTGTCCCAAAGGACCATAGGATTGCGATCTGCACTCTCCCAGTGAAATAAATTCTTGGCAAACGCTAAAATCCCCCCCATCACATACTCCCCGATCTGGGCTACATTTTCCTCTTCGGTGCTTGTGACGATGATATTTCCCCTTTTTTCCATCTCATTTATACATAGAGGATTAAGGTTCGGCATCGGAGAGTGTACCCATCGCAGCTGATGGGCCTTCTCAAGCTCTACCTCGGAGAGACGGTTGCCATAAAATATTTCAACATGACCCCACTCCTCAATTCCAAGGTTTTTATAGTTCACCTCGCTGGGACCTAGGAATAAGAACTGCGGAAATTCGTTGATCAACTGTCGAATTTCTTCATCCGTGAGGTGAGTTTGCAAGAGAACGGTATTCATAATATTTAACCTCTAAGATGATTATCTAGATTTTTTCATTGATTTCAAAGGCAAATTCGACTATTCTTGGTGATTAATTTAAACAAATTATCGAGTATGGAGACAAATATGTACGCCATTATTAAGACTGGTGGAAAACAGTATCGAGTGAAAAGTGATGATATTATTGATGTCGAGCTTCTTGACGCTGAATTAGGTGCTAAAGTTGAATTTAACGAAGTTTTATTTGTTCATGATGGTTCAGAAACCCTGGTAGGGGAACCGAGTGTTTCCGGCTATGTGGTAAAAGGAGAAATCATAGGAGAATCCGCTGGACCGAAAGTTGTTAGCTTGAAGTATAAGCCCCGTCAACATCAACAAAAAAAATGGGGACATCGCCAACGTTACACCCGAGTAAAAATTCTCGAGATCGGTGGAGGTGCCAAACCTAAAGCGAAGCCTAAGGCCGAAGCTAAACCCAAAGCTGAAGCTAAGCCCAAGGCTAAAACTGAAGCCAAACCCAAAGCTGAAGCTAAGCCCAAGGCTAAAACTGAAGCCAAACCCAAGGCCGCGCCTAAAAAAGCTGAAGCTAAACCCAAAGCTGAAGCCAAACCTAAGACAAAACCCAAGGCAGCGCCAAAACGGAAAGCTACAAAAAAGGAAGATAAATAATGGCACACAAGAAAGGACAAGGATCAAGCCGTAATGGTCGCGATTCGAATTCTAAGCGTCTAGGTTTGAAGGTAGGCGCTGGAGAAGTTGTAAGAGCGGGAAGTATTCTTATCAGACAACGTGGAACCAAGTGGCACCCCGGGAAAAATGTTGGAAGGGGCAACGATGACACACTATTTGCACTTATGGATGGTGTTGTATCGTTCCGCAAGTCGAATAGAACAATCGTTTCTGTAATGACGTAGGACAGGCTTTATCACTCGTCCTACAGCAGTTTAGAGCACGCCGCGGCCTGGGAATGATTTAGGGCGCGGCTTTTTTATGTATTAAATTATGTTTATAGATCGTGTGAAAGTAGACCTTGCAGCTGGGAAAGGGGGAAACGGTATCGTTGCCTGGCGCAGGGAAAAATACATCCCCAAAGGAGGTCCAACCGGAGGCAACGGTGGTTGTGGAGGTCAGGTGGTGTTGCAGGCGGATGCACAGATTCCCTCTTTGGAGTGGTTTCAACACCGTCGACACCTGAAAGCGGAGAATGGCCGCCAGGGTGGCCCGAATCAGCAGCGTGGACGCAATGGGAAAGGCCTAGTGTTGAAAGTCCCTTGCGGCACCCTTGTGAAAGATTCGAAATCTGGAGAAATATTATTCGACTTTACGAAGGACGGAGAAAAGTGGGAAATTTGCAAGGGAGGTCGAGGTGGACGTGGGAATCACAGTTTTAAGAGCTCGACAAATCGTGCGCCAAACACATGTACACCCGGCAGGGAAGGGGAAGCCTGCCAGGTGGAATTAGAATTGAAGCTCATAGCAGATGTTGGATTGGTGGGTTTTCCCAATGCGGGAAAGTCTACGTTGATCTCTGCTTTGGCGGATGTCAGAGTTAAGATTGGAGCCTATCCTTTTACAACGTTGCAACCGAATTTAGGGTATATCGAGAAGTATGACTATTCCCGTCTTTTCATTGCGGACATTCCGGGGATTATTGAAAATGCCCATCAGAATAAGGGGTTGGGTTTAGAGTTTCTTCGACATATTGAAAGAACCAAACTTCTTATCTTTGTGTTAGATGCCTCTGGCATAGATGGAAGGACCCCTGCCGATGATTTTTCCGTTTTGCGAAAGGAAATTGCTGCTTACAATTCGGAGCTGTCGAAGCGTTCCTATTTTGTTGTCTTGAATAAGATTGATGCCGAAGAGGCGGAAGAGAACCTTTCCCAGTTTCATTCAACACACAGAATACAGTCAGAATGCCTTTTTGAGCTTTCTGCCCTTCACGGCGAAGGAGTCTCCAATCTTCTCGATGCTTTAAAAGCTGAGTCAACCCCAAAAAATTAACCACAGATGCACACAGATAAACACAGATTCCATTGCATCTGTGTTTATCTGTGGTAAAATTATAAAAAATTAAGGGGAGAGGGAGAGGTATTTTGTGTCGACGCGTTGACCGTTCAAAGCATTCCAGTAGCTAGTTAGAATAGAGCCATCCGGATTTAATACTTCGATATTATAGATCGGCAGGAATACCACTTTGGAATTACGTACCGTAAAATCATGACCAAATGCCGCCTTGGCATTTCTCTCGATTTGACTTTGATTGTACCTCTTGCCCACACGTTGTGCGTGGTTATAGGGTTTTGTTACTAGCCATTGATTGATTCGGGTTTGAGGGAGTACATTGAAATTTGGACTTTGGAAGTGTAAGGCAATTTCATTGCCCTTCAAAATCACTAGATATTTCTTTCGAGCACTTTCCAAGGCCTGTTCCATTTGCTTTTGATCGAGATTTAATTCCTTTTGGAGTCTGGAAGCTGGAAGGGTACCTCTATACCGTGCCAGGGTGTTGATAATTAAAAAATCCATTCTGTTGGCACCTGCATTAATGGTGTCTTCAAAGCCATGGGTCTTTTCCCATGTGTCTGTATCGATTACCATCTCACCATCAACCATGCTCCAAAGGATGACACCTTCACGGGTTCGACCATTTGCTTGCGTATATTTTACTTCCATCAAGAGGTAGGGATAGAATTTTAGGTTCGGCTCCTGGTAGGAATACTGGTCGTCAGGAAGCAATTCAGAGCTATGCTGCTGCATAATTTGCTCTGCAGAATAACGTGCTTCTAAGGTCAAAAATTCTCCATTTTCAACATAAGATTGGACAACCTCGCGGAAGGAAGGATTGATTTGCCAGAAGAGCCAAAAACCAATACCTAATATCGCAACTGTAAAAAGGGTAGAAAATAGACGCATCACAACCTCGAAATGAATACTTTATAGAATGTTTTATTATTGCAAAATCTACGCATAAATCAAGAACTTTTTTTTCGCTTTCCGCCTTCATCCTTTAACTATCAGTCCTTCATAGACAGGAGGAATTCGGCGTTGCTATTCGTTTTCTTGAGACGACCCAAGAGAAGATTCATAGCATCTAGGGCAGCGAGGTCTGCAACAGCTTGTCGTAGGACGTAGATTTTCTCGAGTTCACTTGGGTGGTAGAGAAGTTCTTCCTTTCGGGTACCGCTCTTGATTAGGTCTATGGATGGCCAAATGCGGCGGTCTGCGAGCCTGCGGTCGAGGACAAGTTCCATGTTACCTGTTCCTTTGAACTCTTCAAAAATCACCTCATCCATGCGGGAGCCCGTTTCTATGAGGGCAGTGGCGATGATCGTTAAGGAGCCGCCATGTTCGATGTTGCGAGCTGCTCCAAAGAACCGTTTCGGCTTATGTAGGGCGTTGGCATCGATACCGCCAGTGAGGATTTTTCCGGAGTGAGGTTGGACGGTATTGTAGGCTCTTGCTAGGCGGGTGATGGAGTCAAGAAGAATGACTACATCCTTGCCATGTTCGACGAGTCTACGGGCTTTTTCGATAGCCATTTCGGCAATTTGTACGTGTCTTTCTGGGGGTTCATCGAAGGTTGAAGAGACAACTTCCCCCTTGACGCTCCGTTCCATGTCGGTAACTTCCTCTGGGCGTTCATCGATTAACAGCACTATAAGGGTAATTTCTGGGTTGTTTGTCGCTATGGCATTGGCGATGTTTTGGAGGATAATCGTTTTTCCTGTTCTTGGTGGAGCTACGATAAGTCCTCGTTGACCTTTTCCTATGGGAGCTGCCAGATCGAGAACACGTGCGGAAAGTTTGTCTGGTGTGGTTTCCATGACCAGGCGCTCGTCCGGGTATAGTGGGGTTAGGTTTCCAAAGTAAATTCTGTCGCGAGCGATTTCAGGCGATGTTTCATTGATCATTTCGACTTTTAATAAGGCGAAATATTTTTCTTTCTCCTTTGGAGGACGGATGGTCCCGTAGACGGTATCTCCCTTTTTTAGGTCGAAGCGTCGAATTTGTGCGGGAGAAACATAAATATCCTCGGCGGAGGGGAGGTAGTTGTAGTTTGGTGAGCGGAGAAAGCCGAAGCCATCGGGGAGCACCTCTAGAACACCTTCACCGTAGAGGATTTCATTGGGGTTTTCAGAGATCGCTTTTACGATATCGAAAACCATCTGCGATTTAGTGAGAGATCCTAAGTGTTTGAGACCAATTTGTTTTCCGTATTTGTTTAGCTGATCGATATTCATTCTTTGAATATCAGCAATTTTTGTAATTCGTTCCGGACCCTGCCGTTTTGGTGGTGGTTGCTGTGGTGCTTTCGTCATGTTCGCAGGTTCTTCGTTGCCTTGATTTGTTCCTTTCCTCACAAAAGCTGGTGGGGAATTTTGTTTTTTATTTTCTGAATCCATTAAGAATCGGGCTCCTAAATGTAAAAGGGTTTAGTGTGCGAGGGAGTTGCAACTCCCTCGTATAAATGATAGTTATTCTTGGATGTTTCCACTTTGATGTATTGCATCGGCAATTTTTTTGACTTCTTTCTGGAGTTCGTCAGCTGAACCATTGTTTTTGATCACAAAGTCAGACCTCTCGGCTTTTTCGCTTTGCCTTAGTTGTCGAGCTGAACGCCTGTTAAAGTCTTCTCTTTCATATCCTGTTGTCTTTCTATACCTTTCCCAACAAATTTCACGATCAGCAATTGCAGCTACTGTGTAGTCAAAGTAACGTTCTCCTTTTGATTCAAAAAGCAGGGGAACTTCTGCCACAAAGAGAGTGTATGTATTTTTCGTTTTGGTAACTTTCTGGTATTCTTTTTCGATCTCTTCATAAACCGCAGGGTGTAGAAGTTCTTCTAGTAAACGCAATAACTTGGGATTGAGGAAAACTTTTTTTGCTATTCTGTTTCGGTCGATTTTATTGTCGACAACAATTTCAGATCCTAGCAGTTCAATTACCTTCTTGCCTAATTTTGTATCAGGAATCAATAAATTGTGAACGATTTCGTCGGCTTTCACTACATATGCGCCTAATCCAGCAAAGCAGTTACATGCTAAAGACTTGCCTGACGAAATTCCGCCTGTAACGGCTACTTTCTTTAATTTTAACATTCTTTCCAATTATTGCCAACAGTGATGTCTACGACAAGAGGTACTTTTAATTTAAAAACCCCTTCCATTTCTTTTCTGACTAGGGAATCGAAAAAGGGAAGTTCGAAATCTGGCAGTTCAAAGATGAGCTCATCATGAATCTGCAATACCATATAACCTAGATTTTGTTCTTTTTGCAGTTTTTTATCAATCGCAAGCATTGCAATTTTGATCAAATCCGCAGCTGTCCCTTGTAGGGGGGTATTAATGGCCAATCTTTCGGCTTGAGTACGAATCTGAACATTTTTGTTGTTGATTTCAGGGATCGCGCGTTCTCGTCCGACGAGGGTGACGGCTTTTCCTGTTTTTCTGGCGTTTTCTTTGTACGATTCGAGAAAATCTTTTACTCGTTTATATCGATTGAAATACTCATCGATGAAGGCTCGGGCTTCTTCGATGCTGATGCCCACTTCTCTGGCGAGGCCAAAAGCTTGCTGTCCGTAGATCATACCAAAGTTTACAGCTTTGGCGTGTTGCCGTTGTTCTTTTGTAACTTTGCTGATTGGGATATTTAATATTGTTGCAGCAGTGTGGGCGTGGATATCTTCGTTATTGTTGAAAGCGGAGATGAGCTTTGGATCTTCGCTAAAGTGGGCGACGAGGCGCAATTCGATTTGGGAATAGTCGGCAGAAAGGTATTTCCACCCCTTTTTTTCGGGGCGGAATGCTTCGCGGATACGGCGGCCGATTTCTGTGCGGACGGGAATGTTTTGCAGGTTTGGATCTTGACAAGTGAGTCGTCCTGTTGCCGCGACGGATTGGTTGAAGGTGGGGTGGATCCTGTGTGTTTTGCTGTTCACTTCTTGGGGGAGGGTTTCAATGTAGGTCGATCGCAGTTTTTCTACGGTGCGATATTCTAGCACCTTTTCGGCGATAGGGTATTTCTCTTTTAGGCCCTCCAATACGTCTGCATTGGTTGAAAGGCCGGTAGCCGTTTTCCTTGGAGGTTTAATTCCCATGTCTACGAAGAGTATTTCGCTGAGTTGTTTTGGAGATTTGATATTGAAAGATTTTCCCGCCAGTGTATGGATTTCACCTTCGAGGGTTTTGATTGCTTTGTTCACTTCGACTGACATTGTTTCTAGGAAGGGAACATCCACGTACATACCATGCCTTTCCATTTTGGCGAGGACCGACATCAGGGGAAGTTCTAAGTCGGAGAACAGCTTCTGCAGTTTTCTGGACTTCAGTTCTTTTTCGAGGATTAGCTTTAGTCGGCAGGTGTAGTCGGCATCTTCGCAGCAGTACTCGCAGGCTTTGTCTACGGGAACTTCCCGCATTGTGATTGCTTTTTTTCCTTTTCCGATCAGATCAGTGAGGGCAATTTTGACTTTGTCGAAGTACTGTAGGGCGAGGGTGTCCAGGGAGTGTCGTCTGCTGTGTGAGTTGAGAATATAGGATGCAAGAATGGTGTCGAAGGAGATATTTTTGATATGGATTCCGTAGTTTGTGAGGATGTGCCAGTCGTATTTGACGTTTTGGCCATAGAAGCCAATTTTGGGGTTTTCGAAAAGAGGTTTTAGGGACTCAAGAACCTTATCCAGACCCAGTTTTCCGTTTGTTGGAACATACCAAGCTTTGGTGGGTTCGACACAAAAGCCTATCCCTACCAATTCTGCTTCTAAGGGCCTCCAGTGGGTTGTTTCGGTGTCAAAGCAGATCTCCTTTTCCTCGGTGAGAACTTTGAGGAGATCTTTCAAAGCATTTTCATCATCGACAAGCTGATAGGAGACCTCTTCGGGTGTATCTTCACCAACTTCCTGTTCTATCTCTCTTAGTAAGGAGGTGAAACGCATGTAGCTGTAAAACTTGATAAGTTTTTCTCTGTTGGGTTCCTTGAGTTCGAAGAAGGAGTCCTCTTTTGGGATTTCTACATTGGTGTCGATCGTTACAAGTTTTCTGCTGATCAGAGCCTTCTCTTTTTCTTGAACTAGGGTTTCCTGTTTTTTCTTGCCCGGAACTTTTTCGGGGTGGGCAAGGATTTCATCGAGAGAATCAAATTCTTGTAGTAAGGAGATTGCCGTTTTGGGACCGAAACCCGGCAGGCCGGGAACATTGTCGGAGGCATCTCCCATGATTGCAAGGAAATCGATCATCTTCTCGGGGGGAATACCATAAACCTCTTCCACTTTTTTGCTGTCGAGGATCAAATTGTCTTTGTGTGTGTTCAGAATGAAAACGTTGTCATTGACGAGTTGGCATAGGTCTTTATCGCTAGTGCAGAGGTAGACCTTTGTTTTTTTATTGCCAGCCCATTTTGCAATGGCTCCCATGGTGTCATCGGCTTCTACTTTTGGGATGACTAGTTTGGGAATTCCTAGCAGATCACAAAACTCTTGCGCCCATCCAATCTGGTAACGCAAATCTTCCGGCATCGCCACCCTTTGTGCTTTATACTCCGGGTACATTTCTTTTCGTTTTTCGGTTCCTGCGGGTCCATCAAAAATGGCGACGACATGGTCTGGGTGGAAGTCTTTAAACAGCTTCATGAGCGAGCGGATAAAGCCATATAAAGCATTTGTGGATTCACCTTTATCATTGGTCAGGTTTTGTATCGCGTGATAGGACCGATAAAGGTATCCGGATGCATCAATGACGTAGATAGATTTCATAGCAATAGCTTCTAGTTCTGCCTCCCAGGCAGGTAAAGATAAAGGAACTGGTTCATCAGTTTGGGGTCGAGTTCCGGAGAGAGATCAATCTGGTGTCGCATCGTTCCAGCCATCATAGGAGAATCATCTTTAAAAACATCTGCGAGTGATATTTTGCGATCCAGCTTCACCACTTGATAGTAGTCGTCCTCAATACCGATCTCCTTGGCGACTTGCTTGATCGTATCATTCAAGGAGTAGTCCGTGTGGTCGATAAATCCATAGTCCAAAGCCTTTCCCGCAGGGAAAATGTGAGCGCCATATTCTTCGATAAGTTTGGCCTTATCAACTTTTGGGCGGTTGCTTACGACGAGATCAACAAACTGCTTGTAGTAGTAGTCGATAATTGCCACGAAAGCATCTTCCTCTCCCGATCTCCAGGGACGGAAAGGGTTGAGGTCATCTTTCCCCTTTCCTGCGTAGAGAGTTTTTGCTTCGACACCAATCTTTTCCATAAGGTTGGTGACGTTGAAGAAAGAGGGAGAGAGAACCCCGATACTGCCGATAAGGCTGATATTGCTGGCGTAGACACGGTCTGCAGCTGCTGCGACATACATCCCTCCCGAGGCGCAAAGGCCATCGACGTAGGCGAAAACAGGAACATTGTGCTGCTCCTTGTATTCTTTGAGAGCCTGGTAGATGCCATCGGCATCAACAACTGTCCCTCCGGGGGTATTGATATGCACCAATATCGCCTTGACGCGGTCGTTTTTAAAAACCCCTTCTCGGGACTCAGTGAGTTGCTGTTGGATCGTATGCATATTGAGTTTGTCTGTGCCAATGATCCCTCCAACATTGATTTTTAGGATCACAGGAGCGCTTGTTGAAAGCGTTTTACGTACATCGCTTGCATTCGGGATAACAGTAGGAGAAAAATGTGATTTGACCTCGAGGTCTTGATCGGTAAGGTTAACGAGAGCCGCAAAAATTACAGTGACCAAGATGATACCGAAGCCGACCCCAATAACAGCGCTAAATGCTCTGCATAAGGAGCCTAGGGAAGAGCGAAAGATGGAAGTTTTCATGGTAATAGGAACCTAAATTTTGAGGTTTATTCTTGAGTAGTATGCTATTCTAAATTAGTACCCAATTTTTCGAAAGCTGAATCTGAGGGGTCGTTCAGGCAATTTTGATTTTAACCACAGATACACACAGATGAACGCAGATCGGCTGTCGTCGTGCAGAAGAGCTCCGATCTGTGCTTATCTGTGTGTATCTGTGGTTAAAATTTTGTTTTCATTTTCGATGTTATTTCCCGGTAAGGGGCATGAAGGGTCTGACACGCTCGCGTGCAGCATCTTTCCATGCCGAATCGCAGTTGTCCATTTTTTCTGTCATTTCCATTGCGGACGCGGGCTCGTTGTTTTCTAGAAAGGCGTTTACCATATCCCAGAGAAAAATGGTGCGCTTGCCTTTTGGTTCCGGGAGCTCCAACTCTTCAGCTGGAGGGTATATGTTAGAAGAAAATTCATCTATGCGGCCTCCTTTAATCCAGCTAACTTGCTCTTCCATGACCTTTTCGGCCTCTAGTGCTACCTTAGGATATCCGGTTTTCATAAAAAGTTCCAAAATATCAGTCAAATGACGTCCAAGTACAGAATAGGTGTCGTCAGCAGCATTCGTTTCTATTGCAGGATTGTAAAAAGAGGTGCCAATTAAAACCTCTCTTCCCTCATTCGTCACAAGTGCAAGGTGAAAAAGGTCCCAAGTAATAGAGTAAGCGGATTCTCTCGCTCCTTCTTGATTTAATTTAAATGCAAGCTTTATGTAATCTTCGCAAACCTTCCAATATTCCTTCTCTACCTCGACAACACTGGTCTCCGATTCATCACTTTCTATGCAGCTTGCTTGTTCATCACAATGTCGGTTTGGGGTGGCTAGGGCTTGGGCAAATGAGTCGTGTGCAGCACTTCTCCACCTTTGAGCATTTTCCCACCATACAGCATCGTTCCAAGATCGACATTCTTCCCAGTTTGCAATAGGTCCAAGCCTTTTTTTGAACCTCTCATCTATGTCCTTGATCACTTTTTCAGCAGACTTAACAGACTCAAGGTCATTTTTCTCTAGAAAGGCTTGTGCGACATCCCATAGAAAATGGATAGAAGGGTCTGGTAGCTGTGGGAGATCCAACCCATCAATTGGAGGGTATATCAAGCAAGCATCTAACGTGGAAACGTCTGCGTGGTCGTGCCATTCGCTATAATACCCCTCGTCATCCGCATCCGGCTGGACATCTTGCGCAGCCATGACTCTTGCTGCCTCTAGTGCTTGCTCAGGATGTCCGCTTATGATAAAAAGCTGAAGAATTCGCGAAACCGGGAGATCATCGTCATCGAAGAGTAACTGACAGCTCCTGTCAAACCCGTCAATGTTAGGGGTAAAATAAGTGTCATCTAAAACGAATTCCCCCGCATTCACCACAAGTCCTAGGTGCAAAAGCTCCTTGGCAAACTTGTAGGCGGCATCTTTTGCTCCTGTTTTGTTTGATTTCACCGCTTCTGTTAATTTCCTCCCTTCTTCACCGAGTTTCCGAGACAAATTATAAAGATAAAACCCATTTTTGAATTTGAATTTGAATTTTTCTGAGTAATCCCTTTTAACCATCAGATCTATGCAGAAACCTTTTTCACTACGACAAGGGTTTTTTTTGCCTTCTGTTTCTTTAAATAAATGTTTACGAAGTTTCTTCCAGAAATGCTCAGTTTCTGTAATGTTATTAAATTCCCTGCAAACTGATCTCAAAGAGGCAACACCGTCTAGGTTAGAAACACCATGAACGAAAACCTTCTCCCAAAGCTCACTTGGTAGTATTTCCCAAGAATTCTTCGGATCTGGTTTATTTTCTCGTTTTCTTTTGCCGGACGATGATTGAATATCGCCATGGTATGGTGTTGTTGCTCCGGAAGCTTCCATATAAAATCCCCGCAATTTCGTGGTAACTTCTCATAAACCTGAGATAAGTTGCGATTTTTATTAAATTGGACTATACCCTTTTTTGGTAAAGCCCTATATCATCTTCAATCTATGCCTAACATTCTAACATCTAAATGTTAAGATTGTATAAATTTTTGCTATGGAGGCAAAATCCCGTTGGATCCATCCACAACACACTCAGGATACCATTTCTTTAGTGTCTAGATAGTATATTCTTCGCAGTTTCTCCCCTAATCTGTTAAAACCATCATAAAAAGTAACAAAAAAGTCTTTTTTTCTTGAAAAATGACCCGTTTATGCCTATAAAAGGTAAATATAAGACACATTTAGGTAAACAGGGGACAGTTTTGATGAGAAAGACAAAAAAAAGCAAACTTGAAGACATCAAGAGACTTTTTCAGAAAGGAAAAGTGCTCAAAATAGACAGCCTTTTTAAGGTATTAGGGACGAAATCGAGAAGGACCGTCCACCGATACATGAGAGAAATGGAATATCTCACAAGCTATTCACATGCAGGACAATACTACACTCTCTTTGAAATTGCGGAGTTTGATTCGAATGAACTCTGGCATTATGGCGATATTGGGTTTTCAAAACATGGCACGTTGGTTGACACGATTGTCTATTGCGTAAATCAATCAACAGAAGGAATGACCAATAGTGAACTCCAAGAGAAATTCCACGTGATAGTGAAAGTTGCGCTAATTGATCTAGTGAAGAAAAACAAACTTGTGCGTGAAAAACGAGAAAACCTGTATGTATACACCAGCCCAGATCCGGATAGAACAAAAGATCAGTTAAAAAAACGCGAACAAATGGCCTTTGATAAAGTAGATGATGCAATAGCATTTAGAGTTCTGCTGGCTGCTTATCGGTTTATTGAAAAAACCCCTTCACCCGAAAAAGTGGCCGCCTTTTTAAAAAATGAAGGCTCCAAGATCTCCTTAGAGATTGTTCGTCGAGTG
>JAAKFP010000190.1 GCA_011065005.1 Chlamydiota bacterium
ACAGCATCTTCATCTGCTACGTTGCAAATCCTTGAAAACTAAGAAGTTGGCTGCGGATTTGCGCCTTGCAGCTGAAGCGCTGTGTCACCAGAAATGTACAACTTATTTTTGCCCAGCTCCTAATCCCCTTTTCCAAGTCACTTCTGCTCTCAAAAAATTTATCAGGATGGGTAGGATAAATGATGATCTCAGTTTTTTCTAATAATTTAATCCTCTTTTGAAGTTGTGTCGTGAGCGACTATCTCATTTTTTATCCTTCCCATCCTACCTATCCTGATAAATTCTATTCAAACACTAAAGTGTAGGGATTGAGTGGTGAATTACGTTTAAGTTGTGGAGACCAGATATGTGATATAACCTACGTACGATAGAAGGAACAGGGCTCCTTCCCACCTTGTGATTTTCGAACCTGAACGGACAATCAGCCAGAAAAAGCATGCCAGAAGTGTCATAAAGGTATAATCGATCCAATTTATGCCAACGATTTGAATGGGATGGATGAGAGCAGCAATTCCCACGATTGCTAAGATATTGAAAATGTTCGAACCTACGATATTTCCCAGTACGATATCTTCATGTCTTTTCATCACCGCGACTACGGAAGTAGCGAATTCGGGAAGACTGGTACCCAAAGCGATGACTGTAAGCCCAATGACTGCGTCGCTGATATGGAACTTCTTTGCTAAAGCGATTGAACCATCCAAAAATAGTTTTCCGCCAAGAAAAAGTAAGAGAAAACCGATTGCCATAAAACCGAGTTCAATCCAACGATTTTTTATCTTGTGGGGTTTTTTCTCTTCTTCAATTTCGAGCTCAATTTCTTTTTCCTTTTTTCCGAGATAAATAGACAAAACCGTATAGATGAGGAAACCTAGAAAAAAAAGCAGCCCTTTCCAACGGGTGATGTTGTGATTGAAAAAAAACAAAAGGCATAGAGCAAATGAAACTACGACCATGATCGGTACATCTCGACGTACAAGCTGACGTTTCACAGATATGGGCCGACAGAGTGCGGTAAAGCCCAAAACAAGGCCTATATTAGCTATATTCGAGCCGATGACATTTCCCAGGGCGATATCCCCTTTCCCTCCGAGGCTGGCTTGGATGCTGACAACGAGTTCCGGAGTTCCTGTTCCATATCCCATGATCGTTAAACCAATGACAACGAGGGGCAGCCCAATGCGCAGCGCCAACGATGTTGCTCCTCGAATGAGAAATTCCGCACCAAAGTATAAAAACACCGAACCCCAAAACAGAAACAATGCTATGAATAGTTCTTCTTTCATCTTTCTACCTTCATCCTTCCACAAGTGGCCATATTCTGGGAATGAGACTTGTTGCAATCAGCCAGATCATCAGATCCATAAATACTCCCGTCTTGAAGAAATCAGTGAATTTGTAACCTCCAGGGCCGTATACCATCATGTGTGTTTGGTATCCCGTGGGAACGGCATAGGCACAGGAAGCCCCAATGGCAACAGAGACACCAATGGCTTTGACGGCTTCAAGGGAATGGTAGCCTGCAAGTTTAGCGGCAGTAATGGCGATGGGGAACATGATCAACGCCGCAGCATTGTTTGTCATCAATTCCGTACAAATGATTGTCATCAAAATGATCCCTCCAACCAACATGAATGGATTGGAGCCGACGAGAGCAAGAATAATTTCCGCCAGGTAAGCGGCAACGCCTGTGGTCTCCATGGCCCTTCCCAGAGCAAAAGAACATGCAATAAGTAAAAGGATGTTCCACATGATGCTATTTTGTGCTTCTCTGAAGGTGATACTTCGCGTTGCAAAGAGGAGAAATACCGTCGCCATGCTAGCAATCATAATAGACGTTCCCATACTCGCAGCAATCACCATTCCAAGGAGTGTGAGAATAACGAAACCCGCACGCCAGGGATTAAAAACGACCAACTTTTCATGATGCCGAATGTAGTAGAAATCTTTATTATAAAAGTTTGCACCAAGCCAAGGCTCTCCCGAGAGCAGCATTAACGTATCGCCTGCTTGAAGAATGATATCTCTAACATTACCAAGAACCCTCCAGCCCTGTCTATAGACGGCCATCACAGAGGCACCATAGGTATTTCGAAAATTAATCCGCCGCAGCGTTTTTCCGACCAATAGCGAAGTTGTGGGAATAACCACTTCAGAAAAGTGGGAAGAGCTTACATCGAGTTTGAAATGAGGGTCTGCTTGGGATTTTAAATCTCTGATTGCATGCAATTCAGCAATTTGGTTGATATCTCCGACAAAGACAAGACGATCTCCTACGAAAATGACAAGATCTGGACTTGGAGAATCTATGGCGTTCTCGTTCCTTTCAATCTGAATCAGAAGTTCTCCACGAAAGTACCGGCGTGCACCTTCTTTTATCGTTTTATTTACCAGAGGGCAATCTGGACCAACGATAAACTCGGCAGTAAATTCTCGTGTTTCTTCAGAAACTGCGCTCGCAGGGTCCAGCCTATCGGGCAACAGATACCGGCAAAAGGTTACAAGGTAGAAGAGGCCAGCAAGTGCGCAAGGAACTCCGACATAAGCTAATTCAAAAAATCCGAAACCCAATTCCGGAGAATATCTTCGCAATAGTCCATGAACAACAAGGTTTGTAGAAGTTCCGATGAGGGTACAAGCTCCACCAAATAATGCTGCATAGGAGAGCGGGATCAAAAATTTAGAGGGTGACAACTTGTTTTTCAATGACCACTTCCTGACAATCGGAGTCATAAGCAGAACAATAGAGGTATTATTCAAGAATGCTGAAGCTGTAGCAACAGGAACACACATCGAGAGCATTTGGAAGGCGAAATTTTTGGATTTTATAAGAACTTTCTTACCCACTGCCTCAAGAACACCATTCACTTCCAACGACCGAACAATGATGCAAAGCATAGCTATCGTCAGTAAAATTTCATTAGAAAACCCTTCCAAGAATTGTGTAGGTGAAATCACACCGGATATCAGAAGGATACCTGTTCCGATTAGCATCGTGATAGCTGGGGGCTTGATCTCTGTCACCAAACCAAGAAAAGTGAGGACAAAAACAACGATGGTAAACCAACCGTCCCATCCCAAAGCTTCTTGCGCTTCCTTGATTGACTGAGGCAAAGGAAAGGAGGCCTCTTGTTGGCCATATAAGAAGATGTGGTTGAAAAAGATGATCCCCAAAAAAAGTAAGAAATAGGGAAATATTCTTTTTTTCAAGCGTTCAGACCCCCGTTTAATAACCGCCCCCCGTTTAATAACCGCGAAGGGCGCGAAGGAAGCGAAGAAAACGCGAAGATTTTTAATAAAAACAACTCAAAAATTGATCGCATTCTCAAAATGCTACCTCAAATTAGCCTATATTCTAAAGATCTTCGCGAAATCTTCGCCTCTTCGCGTTCTTCGTGGTAAACACGGGCACGAATCCAATTCTTCATTCATGATGTGTATACAAAAAGAGATATGTTAACTATAGTTTTTTTGCAAACCGTAACCGTTCACCTCTATCTGTTAACCGCGAAGAGCGCGAAGAAAACAAAGGACACGCGAAGATTTTTTATGAAATTTAAAATTTCTTCGTGTATCCTTCGCTTCCTTCGCGACCTTCGCGGTTATTCAGTCGAGGTCTGAACGATTACTGCAAATCAATACCAGGAATAGAGATGAAAGTCGATACAATCACTCTACACAACACCATCCGTCCCTCTCTATTGAGAAAAGTGCTCTTCAGGGGAACCTCGCTTGCAACGATCGGCATATTGCCAATGCTCTATAGTGTCCTCTTCTTCGATGTGGATATGTTGTCGCGGTGGGGGGTGCCGATATTCCTTTGGGGGCTCATACTTATAGGGTTAGGAATGATCCCTCATCGCCGCCTAACCCAACTGGAAAAAAACCCAAACAAGTTTCACGTTGTGGGTAACAACGAAATTCAATATTTCTCCCACGGAGAAAAAACGGTGACAATCCCCTATTCCGCGATAGAGAAAATGTCTTACCTAGATAGAAATTCTATCTATGGGATCTGCATTTGGATCAAAAACCCTCCCCCAAAGAAAGTGAAGGTCCATACTCCGAATTTTGCTATGGAGCGATATCAAAGAACATCACAAAAGCATTATGACTGCGACTTGTTCTTCCCTTATTTTAGTGAGAAAGCGTTTAAAGAAGTAAGTCATCCTAGAAATCAGATACCCGATTGAACGAGATCGTGCATTTTGATTAGACCCACGACGGTTTGGTCCTCTTCAAGAACGGGTAATACCATAATGGGACTCTTCTGGTTGGATTCCATAAGTTTCATCGCATCCCACGCAAGCTTATCGGGACCAATCCATCGAGGGACCGGGACCATAAGTTCCTGTAATGGGCTTTCGAGAGCTTGTCCACCTTTCTGCTGAAGGGCTCGCCTTAAGTCTCCATCAGTAAAAATTCCGAGAAGTTTTTTTTGAGTATCTGTAACAAGCACACACCCACACTGCTTGTTCGTGAGTTCTAGCAAAGTATCGACAAGCTTAGCATCGGGAGTACAGGTGGGAATGCAGGAACCGGAAAGCATGAGATCCTTAACTTTCATGCTGATTCGTCTTCCAATTCTGCCGGCGGGGTGGACTTTTGCAAAATCATCAAGAGTAAAATTTTTCAAACGCATGAGGGTGATCGCCAAAACATCACCAACGATAGCCTGAATTGTCGTCGAGGTCGTTGGTGCCATGTCAAAGGGGCAGAGCTCTTTCTGTGAAGGAAGCTCAAGTGTTGTGTCGACAGCTTTGGATAATCGACTATTTGCCCCGCTAACGATCCCTATGGTTTTTACGTCTTTATTCCTGACAAAAGGAAGCAAGCTTAGAAGCTCATCGCTCTCGCCGCTTTTGCTGAACATAACCAAAACATCCTTCGGTTTGACGATGCCGATGTCTCCATGGAGTGCGTTGGCAGGAGAAAGATAAAGGGCTTGTGTTCCGGTGGAGGTCATTGTGTCTGCAATTTTCTTGGCAATGAGGCCACTTTTACCCACACCTGTCATAATGATCGTACCCTCGCAATTGAGTAGAACCTGAAGAACTTCGTCCATATTCTCAATGTTGAGTTGATCGAAAAAAAGATTTAAATAGTAGCGCTCTTTTTCAACTAATTCACTTAGGATTGGATTTGCCATAAATTTTCCTTGGTTTTAGATAACCGTTCAGCCCCCGATTCATTATACTGCGAAGATCGCAAAGGAAGCGAAGAACACGCGAAGATTTTTTTATGAAATAGTTAAACCTAGAAAACGCAGTTGAAAACGATCTATAAGCACAATCTTTTGGCCCACAACCGCTTACAATGGAGGGCCCCTTCACCGTATGGGAATGTGACCCTCCATTGTAAGCGGTTATGAACCAAAATCTTG
>JAAKFP010000191.1 GCA_011065005.1 Chlamydiota bacterium
TCGCTTTTAGAATCTTTTTCCGCCATATCGAGAAAATCTCAAATCACCTACTCTTAGGAGTATAACTGATTTTCAATTTTTCGATCTGACGAAAAAATCTTTCAAAAATCGACTGATCCCTAGCTTTTTCACAGCCTCTTAGGGGAGAGAGTCATGGTAACATGACTCTCTTACCCGATCTTTAGATAAATACTGGATTATTTTTTTTCGTTGCTCATAATCGAAGTCATTGCCGTAAAAGTGCAAGAATATTTCTTGCCGGAGTGCTGATTTTGAAATAAGGGGGGTCTTTTCTTTGATAGCACGAACAATTAAATATTTTGAGGTCTCATACATCGAACATCCCATCATAAGCCGTTCCAAGTGTGTTTTCCTTTTAATCAATTCGTATATCTTTTGGGTAATATCAGGATGGGTATCACGCATGTGTTTTGACCTTCTCATAGATGGGGATAAGATCTAATTTTTGCATCCACTTTTGCATATACTCTTCATCTAGATTGTTTAGAGATAGAAGAAGGTTTTTAACATCCTTTAGCTGCATTTCTGATAAGCTGTCTTTTGCCCAAAATAGTTTTGAGATGATGAGATCTTCGGGAGTAACGATCCAAATGGGTGTTTTCTCTAACTGCACCTGCTTCCTTCTTCTGAATTCGGCATCGCGATAAGAAGTATCTTTACGAATAATAAAGTCAATTTTGAAAACCGATTCATTATGGATAATATTAAACATTCCTTGTTGTTCAATGGCTTCCCGAATTGAATTTTTATCAATATAAAAATCACTTTGAAAAATTGCAAAGAGGCGATCTATGCCAGGATTATTGATTTCAATTACGATATCAATATCGCGGGTCATTCGAGGAATGGCATAAAAATTAGCCGCAAAAGAACCGGTTAACATATAAGGAATTTTGGCTTGCTCAAGTTTATGGCAAACAAATTTCAAAATATCGAGTTCAATAGGCATAGTTATTTCCAAGTACTACTTCATTGTATAGGGAGTATTTTTTCTCGAAAAGCTTATTTTCTGGGATAGTCTGTGATATTACATGAAAGCTGGGCAAATCTGCATTCATTGTTTCCCATCCACCCACGAAACTCTTTTAACCTTTACAGTGGCCCATTGTACTACCCGTCAAATAGGTTGTGAGAGCAGTAAATTTTCGAGTTGCATTAATCATCCTAGAAAACGCAGTTGAAAACGATCTCTAAGAACAATTTTTTGGCCCACAACCGCTTACAATGGAGGGCCCCTTCACCGTATGGGAATGTGACCCTCCATTGTAAGCGGTTGTGGGCCAAAAAATTGTTCTTAGAGATCGTTTTCAACTGCGTTTTCTAGGTTTAAACACGGATTTTCACGGTAGAATTGCATCATAATGTTAAGGTTTTGATTTACAATGGATTGGAAAAAATCAAGACATACTCAGCGAGTAGGCGGATTTTTTCTAACCCATTGTAGATCAAAAGATTGGCGTTAGGGTGTAATTCTACCGTGAAAATCCGTGTTAAACTCAGCGAAACTATCTTTCATCAGGGCGTCCCCATCTGAATGAATAGCGAATTTGTCTTCTAAGCGCTTTAAGTCACCAGGGACGACACGAAGCTTGTTCGTTTGAACCCAAAACTCCTCAAGGTGGATTAATTTTTCTGTTGAAAAAGAGATTTCTTCTAATCGATTAGATTCTGCATGGAAACACTTCAATTGGGTAAGTTTCCCTAGTGTCGGAGGTAATGCCGTTAGCTGGTTGCCTGAAAGCCAAAGTTGCTCGACTTTGGAACAGTTTCCAATGCTTTCCGGAACAGATCTTAATCTATTATCTGAAAGGATAATGATAGTGAGATGACGAAGCTCCCCAATTTCATCAGGAATGGATCTTATAGGGTTGTCTCTGATAGTTACTTTTTCCAAGCCCGTGCAGTGACGAATTTCTGATGGCAAATGAAACAACCCAGTATTTTTTAGATAAATTTCAGTTATGTGGGCAAACATCCCAATTTCCTTAGGAAGTACTTGTATTTGAGAATCGTGAAATCGAACGGCCTGAGTCTCATTCTGCAACGGTTCCCTGTTTTCATGAACCCAGCTGCAAAACGCTCTTCTAATGTTCTTTTCGGGAAATGGGGTCTCTTGTGTGTTGACTAAATGCTTCCAGAAAGTCAGTGTGTCTGCTTTTTGTATGGGTTTGAGTTTTTTTCTCATTTCCGCTAACCATTCCTTGTCATAGGGGTCTTCCGGTCTAGGAAGGTCTTTAACTTCTAACAGAGAGAATGCTATCGGGAGAAACTCGCGGATATATCTAGCGGTTTCCTGAGGCGTTCGAAGGGATTGGCCTCCCGAACGTTCTATTTCAGAAAATTTCCATAATCTTTTCTCTTGAGATACAGAATAACAACGCCTATCAACTTCTGAAACATGGGCGAGGTCACAGAAGCTCTTTAGATGCATGAATATGCTGAAAATTAATTCATTAGAAAAAGAGAGGAGACTGAAGGGCTCATTTTCACTATCTGAGTCAGTCTTCGATAAAATCGGAGGGGAGGCAATTTGTAGGTTTTCACCAGCATTCATGGTTTTTTACCATTTTTTGAGTGATTTACACTTAATAGATAGCATTATTTTTGATTTAAAGCAACGACTATTGTTCCTTTTACGATCTTCTTTAAAAACCACACAAATTAATAGATTTCTAAAAAAAAGTTGACATACTTTTGTTTTAGTTGTATTATTGTATTTATAGGGGTTTAAACAAAAAGCAACTATTAATTGCTTAATAGTTTCTTAAAATTCCTGATAGCAAAGGAGAGGGTTATGAGCTTTAATAAAATAAAAGGTCCTCCTGCGGGAGGAGCCAGACCCCCGGAAAACCTTGGCGAGAAGATCGATAAGGGTGATTGGGAGGTGTTTGATGCCTCATTAGAGGATCTAAAACATGTTGATACTAATGAGCTTACCCCCGTGGGAAGCGGGTTTCTTTCAGAAGTTTTGTTTACAAAATTAGAAGAACAAACAAAAGTACGGCTGGGAGACCAAGAGACACTGGAAGATGGGACGGAAGTTATTTCCCGTTTCTCAGACATCTCTTGTCCAAGAGAGACGGCTGTCGAGGTTTTCGTGGAGGGGTGTCCAAAGTATCTCCATGCGAATTTCGTTGACTTGAGGCCTACCGATTTTCCAGCTGAAACCCAATCACTTTTAGGAGATAAAGCAATAACTTCTCATATCGCAACTCAGGCGCCAAAGGACGGCACGTATGAATCGTTCTGGAAAGCGGCTCTTGAAAATACAAATGTTATTGTTGACCTTACCAATACGGGTGATCGTTCCAAAGGGGTCAGGGAATATTTCCCTTGCAATGTTGCCGGTGGAACACCGGAAGTAGGAGAAAGGAAATTCGGTGACATAACCGTCACTTGTGTGCAAAGAAAAGAATTAAAAAATAATGTTACTGTCTTTCAATACCATGTTAACGACAATACTACCGGGGAGGGAAGGGAAATCACAAGAATACACTATCTGGGGTGGCCAGATCGTGGGGTTGCGGACATAGAGCACTTAGAATATCTTCGCGCGGTTGAAGAGCATATTAGTGGTAAGTATCATGAACCACGCCCCTCTTTCGTTCACTGCCGAGCAGGGGTTGGAAGAACCGGTGCCTATATTACATCTTCAGCATTAAGAGAAATGGCAAAAAATAGAGTGCTCACCGCAGATAATCAATTCGAAGTGATCAATAGCCTCATATTGCAAGGCCGAGAGGCAAGAGGCAAAGTTTTTGTTCAAACACATCAGCAACTTCATATGATAAGAGCGTTTAGTCAAAATATCATCGATAAAGGAGCTAAAACATTCACCATAGACTATAAGCCGTTGCCTGGAGGCAGGGCAAGAGAGGCGGTTGAGTGGGCGACAGCTGTGTCGAGTAGGAGAGCATTTCCAGGTCATCAAGGGAGACCTACGCTGGGAGGTCATAGGCTGAAAGCTGGATCCCGAGGAGGGGAAGTTGAGCAGACAGGGGATGTAGCTCGGGCAAGATTAGGTCCCAAAGGTGTTGATGAGAAAACCTTAAGCTTGGCAAACCAGTTTGTGCAACGGTTTGGAGGAGGCCAACCAAGCAAACGTGTTTGGGATATAAAGATAAAGTATTTAGGCGTAAGAGGCTCTAGATATTATGGAGTAGAAAGAGGAAAAAAAGGTTCTGACGACTATTTTTTATCAACTAAAGATGACTATGTATTACCTGAAAATATCCGTGACGCGGGGAAAAAAGTGAAATTGACACCCAAAGAGGTAGAATCGTTCGCTGAAATGGAAGAATTAGAGCAAGCGGAAGAGCGCGTGGTAGCGCAAGCGGAAGAAGCGAAAAGGAAAGTGGCGGCTAAGAGGGTCGCGGCAAGAGAAGCAGCGAGGCCTAAACCGAAGCATACGATGAAAGAAATTAAGGGGTGGGGGGTCACAGACCATCTAGCAGTTCCGTTGGATCGGGCTGAGCGTTTCAAGAAAGGATTAGAGGACAAATTTAAGGCCGAATACCCTGGGGGTGCTCGTTTGAAGGCATTGCCTAAAATAGAAATCAGAGAGAGTTCTAGGAAACCAGGAACGTTTCGCGTTTGGTTAAATCCGAAGGATCTGGCGAGATTGCAGGTCGTGAAATATTGCCCCGAAGGGGATTATTCAACCGAGTCCGTAGAGTTTAAAGGGAATGACATGGTTGTAACAATGCAAAGCGCTTATTTAGACCTTGCGACTCTTGAAGGAAAACTACTAACGAAAACCTACAAAGTTGACTCTGGGGAATACGATGATTTTGTCCGACAAGTTCTTAATACTATGAATAAGTGGTATATTGACTTTTGATTCCCAAATTTGGAGTGGTCGCTTTATCTTTGTAATCCATAGCAGACACAGGATTCTCGCTGTGAAACCAACGTACGTTGCTTCAAGAGTTATTTGGGATAGCGCGAAGCCTTTGGAGGCCCCCCCGTTTGCTACGCAAACGAGGCGATCTGAAAGTTACACCGTAACTAAGAAATAGAAAAACAAAAAAGGACCGAAGGCCCTTTGGTTTTTCACATTTTTGGGTGGGGCCATCGTCCCAGAAATAGTGACCTGAATAGTTACAAGAATTTTAGTGCGTTAGCCCTGTCTCTGATCCTTTCTTCTTTAAGATTACAGGGCATTGCGGTATAGTAATGGGTCTTTAGGAACCAAAGCTATGGCGAGTAATGTCTTCGAAAATTCGGGTCTTAGACGAGCAGACGATAAACAAGATAGCTGCCGGGGAGGTGATCGAAAACCCCGCTTCGGTCGTGAAAGAGAT
>JAAKFP010000192.1 GCA_011065005.1 Chlamydiota bacterium
TTCTATGAGATAAAATATCCCAAAGACAACATACTGGAGATTGTAACGTTTTAAGAACTTCATCAACTTTGCCCTATAATTCACCACTGAGACCACTGACTCGACTTTCGACATTTGAATTCAGCCTGAAGGGCTGGTATTGCAACAGCCCAGGGCAGCGCCCTGGGAGAAGTCGATAAGCAACATAGCAGCCTGTAGGGCTGCCAGAAGGAAAAAGCACTTTATATATAGTCATAGTCAACAAGAACGTCATAATAAACCTTCCTCCCAAGATGTATACTCTTTTTTTGAAAAGATCCTCATCATATATGATAAATCAATGTTCTGGTTTGAACCTGGCAGCCCTACAGGCTGCCGGATCTATTTCAAATCTTTCCCAGGGCGTTGCCCTAGGCTGTTGCACTTTCAGCCTTTCAGGCTGAATCCAAATGTCTAAAGTCGAGACTGAGCTCACAGAGAGAATATGAGAGAAAATAAACGATGATTCGCTATAACTTCATCTTCCACTATCATATCCCCTCTGTGAGCTCTTGTGTGCTCTGTGGTGAATCACGCAACACAGCCATTCACCACAGTTACTGCAGAAAGTGGGCACACCAATTTTCTAGGTTCAGCAAAGACCATATTAATAATCGTCTATTTTGTTTGCCCTCTAAATGTTCTTTAATCAACTTTGTTACTGTTTCTTTATCTAAGAACTCATAAATTTTGGAGTCTCCCTCGATGAGTACACGTCTTACGTAGTCAATACTTTCCCCTTTAAACCAACTCGCATCCGGTGCAGAAAATCCTTGTTTTTCAAGACCTGTGACTTCCTTGGGAATATATTTTTCCATGGTTTTCCGAAGAATAAGTTTACCATCCTTCGTTTTCGTAAAATATTTTGCGACTTTGTTTCCCGGATCATTCTCATTGAGCCTTACAACATCTTTTAGGTTGCCTAACTTAAAAGCAATAGGGGTTTTTGTTGCAAAATCCACAAGATCATTGTCAAGAAAAGGGACACGCGTTTCAAGGCTGTGAGCCATACTCATTTTATCTTCAACGACAAGTAATCCATGGAGGAATGTTTTCGCCTCTAGATAAAGCGAATGATTTACATAGTCTTCAGGAGATGTGAGCGTGCTAGCATGGTGACTGAAAACATTCCGGAAGATATCACGAGTATGAACATGGTTAACATCATGCCAAATGGGCTTAAAAACTTCGTGGATGACTCTATTAGGAATGAGCCGCTGCCAAAACTGATAATACTTATCGATATAGTCTTCAAAATCATCATTCACAACAGCGCGATAATATCTCCAGGGATAACCACCAAAGAGTTCGTCACCACCGGATCCTGCAAGAACCACTTTGACAAATTTACTCGCCAGTTGAGAAGCATAAAAATTAGGGTAACACTGTCCGACTCTTGGTTCCTCGAGATGCCAAGTCAATGGTTTCATCACTCTCTCCATGTCTCCAGCTTTGAGCACCATCTCATGATGCTCTGTTTTAAACTGATAAGACATTTGTTTTGCTCTTTCCCTTTCATCGAATGCTACTTCAACACCAGAAGCGGAGCTTAAATCGAATCCAACAGTAAACGTTTTTATACAGGGAAGTTGTGTAGCAGCCAAAGCGGTAATTGAGCCGGAGTCCATCCCTCCACTTAAATATGAGCCTACATCAACATCACTAACAAGTTGTCGGTTGACAGCTCTCCGAAAAAGTCTGTCAAGTTCTTCAATGTATTCCTGTTCGCTAACTTTTTCCCGAGGTTCTTGAAAATCGTAGTCCCAATATTGCACAAGTTTTGGCAAATGGTTTACCCCAAAGGGAATTTTTAAGAACGTACCCGCCGGGATTATTTTTACCCCTTTAAATAAGGTTTTATCTGTGAAGAAATTTTGGAATGTCATGTATTCCAAAAGGCCTTCTTTATCCATCTCAACATGGAACGATGGATGAGCTAGAAAAGCTTTTATTTCCGAAGCAAAAAGAAAGGTTCTCCCCCTCAAACAATAATATAAGGGCTTTATGCCATACCGATCTCTTGCAAGAAACAACTCTTGCTTATTCCGGTCCCAGATAGCAAAAGCAAACATCCCATTGAAACGATTTAAGGACTCAATCCCCCATTGAGCATAAGCTTTGAGAACGACTTCAGAGTCTGTTCGAGAGTGGAATTTGTGTCCAAGAGCTTCTAGTTCGGTGCGAAGCTCTTGGAAGTTGTAAACTTCGCCATTATAACTGATGACGTAATCTTGGTTTGGTGTCATCATAGGTTGATGGCCAGCCGGAGAAAGGTCTATAATGGCAAGGCGACGGTGCCCCAATCCAAGAAAACTGTCCGTATAAAAACCCTCCCCATCGGGACCCCGATGGGTAATCGCATCCGTCATTTTACGCAAGGTTACGCAAGATACCGGCTCACCACTTAGATTAAAAATTCCTGCTATTCCACACATATCACAACAACTATCGACGCATTGCAGTCTGTCTCGATTGAAGAGCTTCTTGGTCTTGTTTTCTCCATTCGATAAGACTTTGTAATCCTTTTCGAAGATCTACCGACCATTCATATCCAAGGTCTTCTTTGGCGGCCTTCGGGCAACCTATCCGATTTGTAACGAAAGTTAAGCCAGCTGGTTCATACTGAATTTCCAAGTCGGAACCCGTAAGCTCAAGGAGGAGTTCTGAGAGTTCCTTTATCGAAGTTCCAATCCCACGTCCTACGTTATAGCATTTTCCTGTGGTATCCGCTTGCATAGCAAGAATGTTACTTCGAGCCACGTCGCTAACATGAACAAAATCATAACACTGGGATCCATCTCCAAAAACAAGAGGTTTTTTCCCTTTTTCAATGCGATCGAGAATCTTATGCATCACAGCGATGTAAGCTCCGTGATAATCTTGCCTTGGACCATACACATTCATGTAACGGAGCCCCACCCAGTCTAAGCCATAACGATGTCCTAGAGATTTAAAAAAGTGCTCTCCAGAAATTTTACTGGCGCCATAAAATGTGAAGTTATTATAGGGGTGTTCTTCAGTTATGGGCGTTTCTAACGCATCACCATAAACAGAAGCACTCGAAGAGAAAACAACGCGTTGTACATTGTTCTTAATTGCCGCGGTAATGACATTATACGTTCCTCTAACATTCACATCGAAAGCAGTTTGGGGATACTCGTGACATTGCAGAAGCCAAACAGCAGCTAAGTGGAATACGCCATCGATTCCTTCCATCGCTTTCATTATAATGTCTTGATGTAAGATGTCGCCCCCATCGCCAAAGATCTTGCAACGAGGGTCTTTCAAGGCGTTCTTCAAGTTGTCGTGGCGGCCGCGGCAAAAATTGTCATAAATGATCACTTCTTTGACGTCAGTTTCCAAAAGTTGGTCAACGAGGTGCGAACCGATCAATCCTGCGCCTCCAATAACTAGCATTCTTTTTCCACTAATATCCATAAATATTATCCTAGAAAACGCAGTTGAAAATGATCTATAAGTGCAAGATTTTGGTTCATAACCACTTACAATGGAGGGTCACATTCCCATACGGTGAAGGGGCCCTTCATTGTAAGCGGTTGTGGGCCAAAAGATTGTGCTTAGAGATCGTTTTCAACTGCGTTTTCTAGGATTATTAACCTAATTTATTGTTGTTGAACTTGCTACGAGAAAATACTAGCAAGTACCCCCCATTTTAGCTACCTTTTTATGGCTTTGTTATAGCTAATCCTGATAAAATACTTACATGTCCCTGCTTCTAAACTGTCAATCTCTGGAAAAATCTTTTGGGTCTAAACGGATTTTTCGGAATCTCTCTCTCGGTGTTTTCTCTGGAGATAGAATCGGTCTTATCGGTCCAAATGGCGCTGGCAAATCCACACTGCTTAAAATTCTTGCGGGACAGGAGCATCCTGATTCAGGGGTTGTATCCCCTAAAAAGCACCTTCGTATCGGTTACGTACCCCAGTCTATTGAGTGCCGTGACATCTCCCCTCGTGAAATTCTATTGGAGAGGCTGCAAGAAGAGAGTTCGATGCCAGACTACGAAAAACAGCGGCTGGTGCAAACATGGTTGAGCAAGATGGGATTTCTCGAATCAGAGGATTCAGCTCAGCTTCTTTCTGGGGGATGGAAAAAAAGGCTCGCGATTGCTCTAGAACTTTTAACCCCTCCCGATCTACTTATGCTCGACGAGCCCACCAACCACCTTGACCTCGAAGGTGTCTTATGGTTTGAAAAATTTCTACGACGAGAGGTTTCCACCTTCATTATCGTTAGCCATGATCGTTGCATTTTACAGAACCTGACCAACCGTACCGTTGAGATCAATTCTCTCTATCCTGAAGGTCTCTTTTCTGTTGAGGGCTCCCATGAAAATTTTCTCGAAAAAAAACGGTTCTTCATGGAAGGACAAATAGAGAAAGAGCGTTCTTTTGCAACAAAAGCTAGGCGAGAAACTCATTGGCTACGTCAAACCCCTAAAGCTCGAACGACTAAATCACAATCGCGTGTAGACAAAGCCCAGGAAATATTACAAGAACATGCTGAACTTCGAAAGCGTAATACCCAAAAGAAGGCTGACATACAGTTTGAGACTTCTCGAAGAAAAACACGCAAACTTCTCGTCGCAAATAACGTAGGATTAGAGCTTGGAAACCGTCAGCTTTTTCAACATCTAGACATCACCCTCTCTCCTGGCACCCGTCTGGGCCTCATGGGGGTAAATGGATCGGGAAAAACTTCTTTTCTGCGGCTCCTGACAGGCGAGCTATCTCCAACCCAAGGAACTATCAAACCCGCTGATGATCTAAAGATTGTATATTTTGACCAACACCGTGCTAAACTTTCACTTGACCTCACCCTGCGCGAGGCGCTGGCCCCTAATGGAGACTATGTATTTTTTCGAAAGAAACCTGTCCACATCATCAGCTGGTGCAAACGCTTTCTTTTTCCCCCAGACATGCTTGACATGCCTCTTAGAAAACTCTCAGGAGGAGAGCGCGCCCGTATTGCAATCGCCCACCTCATGTTGCAGCCAGCAGATCTTCTCCTGCTCGATGAGCCCACCAACGATCTAGATATCCCCACCTTAGAAACCTTGGAAGAGAGCCTCATAGACTTTCCAGGTGCTGTAGTCTTAATCACACACGACCGCTATATGCTCGACCGTTTATGCAACATTTTTCTGGCTTTAGAAAACACTGAGAAAATACAGCTTTATGCCGACTATGCTCAGTGGGAATCTGCCCAGAGGCGGAACCTAATCCCTCAAAAACCCAAAGGTGCAAAAAAAGTCCCTACTC
>JAAKFP010000193.1 GCA_011065005.1 Chlamydiota bacterium
TAATGATTTATTTACCACCGAGAGCACAGAGAACACAGAGAATGGAAAAATTTCGGGGTTTATTAAAAATAGACCCTCTCATAAAACCTCAAATTTCTCTCTGTGCTCTCTGTGCTCTCTGTGAACTCTGTGGTGAAATTTCCAGAGGGAATTGCTGCTAAGACGCAAAGGACTCGCGAAGATTTTTTTATCAATTAGTAGCGTTTGGTCTGAACGAATCGTTTGATAGCATCTTTCTTCTGCATCAAATAGAATAATCTTCGCGTATTCTTCGCGATCTTCGCGGTTATTGAGTCGGGGTCTGAACGGTTACAAAAAAAAACGAAAAAAAACGGAAAAGGCTATTGACAATATAAAACTAATATATCAGAATGCTTTCAGATTAAATAATTTTTTGACACTTGCAAAGAGAAAGTAGCAAATCAAGCTGAAAATTGAGGAGTTTATGTTGAGCATAGAAGAGCCCTTAGCAGCTTCAAAGGTAGATTCTTCCATTCCTTTTCATTCTTCATTCCATCATGTACATGAGAAGATTACAAGGTTGATGGAAAGGTATTCTAACAACATTGACGAAACCATTTTTAACGATTTGGCTCTATTTTTTCTTCTTGCTTCGAAAAACCAACTCGATCACAGAACTTCAAGGCACATATACCGCCTAGTTTTGGCAATTCACACAAAGCAGAAAGTTCTGCTTCGTAAAACAACCTTCTCCTCGCAGGAAAGACATATTGAAATTAAGTGGATCCCTGCCGAGTTGTTTTTTCCATTCTCCAATCGATCCGTTATGGGCTGCTTGGTTGGGTTCAACTCAATGGATCGCTATGAAGTTTTCGATGAGGAGAACATCATCCTTGCGTTGCAAAAGCATATGCCTGAGCTGCGACTCGTTCAGGGCAGTCACTACTCCCACAGGCCCTCTAACAACAAAATCAATCTCATCTACTTTGAAATCGAAAAAAAAGGGGGAGATTCCTTTTCTTTAACAGAACAAAATCTGTTAAAAAAGAATCTCGAAGATAAGGTTAAAAAGAGTATTCAGCAACTTTCACCAAAAATCTACATGGGAGTTAATAATGAAGAAATTTACAAAAATACCCTCGTCTTAAGTCAAGAAATTGAATCCCTTGACGACTTGCCACAAGCCTACATTCAATTTGATCAACAGACAGGTAAAGAAATTATATTCCTTGTCAATCTAGTTCATATTTCTCCCTTCCATCGCTTCTCCTTAAGTGAACGTTTTTTTGACTGCCGATTTGTTAGCGAAAGGCAGATGATCGTTAGACATTTAGACAATCATCCCATTCAAGCTCATATCTTTCGTCTCCACCTCCCAAGAGAAGCCTCATTACTTCGTTCTGACGGTTCTCTTGATTTCCATACCGCAAGACAACGCGTCGTCTCCTCAATTGAAAAAGCCATAGGAAAGTTCCGTGACTATAATGGTGGAATCTTAATCCAACAGCAGGGACAATTGCAAGATTTTAAAGAGGCATTTAAAGAGGTCGCGTGTCAAGATGCTGACCTGATTGAGTCTTTTTTCTATAATATCGTTCCACTAGAAAAGCAAGCCGTTCTTCCTCAAAATGTGTTGTCAAAGCTCTTTTCATACTTCATGGAAAATCTTAAAGAAGTGAAGTCGATGGAAACAAACTTTTTCCTGAAAATCAACCATTATGACGAAAAGCTATTCGTTGTTGTCTATGGTAATGATCCTTCACTCCGGATAGCTCTTGCCGACCCATTAAAAACATTTTCTAGGAATCTAGGTGACATTGCCTACAACTTTGTGGAAACGACAGAAGGACTATTTTTTAATTGTGTCCACCTGAATCCCGATGGCTACACGGAGAAAGTTTTTATTCAGGCGCTACAAGATGCTTTAAGCAATTGGAGTCTCAAATTAAAAGAGAAGCAGGTCCTAAGGATCGCTATGGACTATTCCTATTCCGTGCTTTCCATGGACCCTAGAATTGGGGGTGAAGCGGTTTCCAGAGATGTTCTACGACTTTTATTTGAGGGTCTCACACGATTTAATCAAAATGGACAAATTGAAAATGCGATGGCAGAACAGATCGATGTATCTTCCGACTTATTGGAGTATACTTTCCGGCTGAGAACGACCTTTTGGAATAATGGCTCTCCCATAACAGCACATGACTTCGAGTATGCTTGGAAAACGATTCTTTCTCCCCAGTTCAAAACATCATTTGGCCACTACTTCTATCCTATTAAAAATGCGAAGTTGGCTAAAGAAGGGAAAGTTTCAAAGAACGATGTAGGAATACAAGTTATTGATGAACGCACCCTAAAAGTGACACTCGAGCGCCCGATCCCTTATTTCTTGCAGATGACAGCTCACCCCATCTATTCACCCATCCATCGCTTCATCGACACACAGTATCCCCAGTGGCCTTACCAGTGCGAAAAGAACTACCCCTGTAATGGCCCCTTTCAATTAAAATTAAATCAACAATCACAAGGTCTACAGCTAGTAAAAAACCCTTATTACCGAAATGCCCAGCAAGTTTCACTTGATAAAATCACATTTATCCAGATGAGCCCTGCGCAGGCAATGATGGCTTTGCAAAGAAATGAGGTGGACTGGGTAGGAAGTCCTTTCGGAGGGTGGCATCTTTCGTACAACTCTCAAAGTTCTGTGGAAGGTGCAAGGACCGTTACAATTCCCGACGTTTCCGTTTGTTGGCTATGGTTAAACACTTTTTGTCCTTCGTTTCAAAACCGAAAGCTAAGACAGGCATTTTCCTATGCCATCAACCGTGCGCAAATTGTTGAAAGGGCATTTCTTCCCTTGAGCCCCGCTCACTCACCACTGTTTCCACGGCACAGAGCGGGTCTACAAACTCCTTTTCCTGATTTTGATAGGGATAGGGCCGTCCAATTATTTCATGAAGCGCTGAGTGAAATGGGAATGACTGAAAGTGAATTTCCCAAATTTTCCATCGTCTTTGGGGAGAAGGGAATAAGGGAGCACACTGCTGTTTGTTTGCGCAACCAATTTAAAGAGTGTTTTGGAATAGAGGTAGAACTCCAACCCCTTCCCTGGAAAGAACTATTTCAAAGATTTTCCAAGGGTAACTACCAAATAAGTCTCATGAACTGGTCAGGATGGGTGGACGACCCTGTTCACTTTTTACACACCTTCAGGTTTCTTTCTGGGGATCAAGAATTTCAATTTTCACACTGGAGTAATGAAGAATTTGATCGCTTCCTTGATTTAAGCGAGGCTGAAATCAATCCTTTTCAGCGTTCCTCATATCTTTTAAAGGCTGAAGAAGTCTTGCTTCGAGAAGTTCCCATTATTCCCCTTTTTTATCAGCCCCATCAATCGATTGTTAGGGAGGATATTAAGGGATTTTTTAATGAACCTTGCGGATCTTATGATCTAGCATTTTCTTATCACAAAAAGGAGTAACATTATGAATGCTGCACTAAAATTTTATGAACAATTCTCTATTCATGAAGAAATAGAGTGTCATCTAGCGTGGGCTGGGTATAACGCCTCAGGCCTAGCTGTTGACAAGATGCTTCGGGGCAAGAAGCCCTTTACCTATATCCTAAGAGGAGGGGAGCATCAAAGTGAGAATGAGAAAAATTATTATGTCTCATTTGTAAGAAATGATGGCACTATTGCCCACGTACCATTTGTCGTATATATTAAATTTGATGGGTGGTATTACCTAAATGGTGGCATGGGCGGCCCATACGAAAATAAAATCTCTATTGAAAATGTTCTTCCCGACATTATGCACTGTGGAGAACAAGATAAGTGTACTCCGATGAGAGCATCTTAGGGAAGGTGAGTTGCCAAAATGAAGATTATACACACAATGGGGGGATAAAAGAGCTAGTCAAGCTCGTTATTCCCCTTTTGATGATCTCGTTTTCAAACTTGCTTTTCTTGCTCGTGGAAAAAATATTCTTGGCGCGTCTGTCTGTTGATGCAATGAATGCAGCAATGGCCTCTGTTTATGTATGCCAAGTTTTACAGATTCCATGCGTAGCTATTGCCCTTATGACTCAAGTCTACTTGGGACGGCTGTTGGGGGCTAATCAAAAAGGCGGCGTTGGCCCTGTCGTATGGCAAATGATCTGGTTTTCTGCTTTATCGATGATCGTTACTGTACCGGCAGGTCTCGCTTACGGAAGCTACTATTTTCATGGCAGCGATTTTGAGGGGATTATATGGCCCTACTTTTGCCTCAATTTGGCGATCAATTTCATGTTCCCACTTTCCACAACGCTTTCCTGTTTTTATATCGCAACCAGAAAAATCTACTTTTTATTTTTGGTAACCGTTCTGTCACAAGTACTAAAGATTGTCTGTGGATATCTCTTTATCTTTGGATGGGGGGACTGGATTCCTTCCCTAGGGCTTTTAGGAGGAGCGATAAGTCTTCTTTTGGCAATGACAGTGCTGTGCTCCCTCCTTTTTTTTCGTTTTCTCGCTGGAGAAAATGCAAAGGTTTATAAGTCGCACGCTTTTCAGTTTAAATGGAAACTGTTCTGGGAGGGACTCCACCCCGGTATTCTGCGTGCATTTAATCGGATTTTAAGTGTTACCTCGTGGGTAGCAATTACCCGTTTAATGATCGTGCGAGGAGGGGATTATAGTGTGGTGCTGTCCGTTGGGGGGGCTCTGTTTTTGTTTCTCCCGTTTCTGAGTGAGGGGCTGTTGCAAGCGCAAATCACTGCAATCTCTGGTATCATTGGTAGCAGAAAGCTCGAATTGATCTCTAAATCGATCCGTTCAGGGACCTTTATTGCCTGCGTTGCAATCGTAATTATAGGGATTCCATTGCTCGTTTTTCCACGTGCATCCATTTACTACCTATTCCCAACTATCCCTTTCGGTGATTTCACCATTTATAAACTCATGTGTGGTGTATGGCTCTGTTTTGGGCTTTATACTCTAGGTGTTTTGCCTCTGAGCGTAGTCTTGGCATTCAAAGATACAAAGTTTTCCCTCTTTATGGGTGGGGTCAGTTGGATCAACGGCTACTTACTCATGTACACAGCAATTGAAGTGATGAATATAGCTCCGGAGCAATTTTGGTTCGTTCTGGGACTTATGCATGGGAGTACGTTAATCATGTACTACCTTCGGATGAAATGGTTGGAGGCAAAAGCAAAAAGGCAGCCAACTTTGTTGAGCATTTAGGAAGCTAGAAAAAATAACTTTTACATTTATGCTGTCCTATCATCTTCACTTGCTTTGTTGCAAATCTTTGGAAACTAATAAGTTGACTGCAGATTTGCGCCTCGCAACTGAAGAG
>JAAKFP010000194.1 GCA_011065005.1 Chlamydiota bacterium
TCTCTTGGCCCATAACCGCTTACAATGGAGGGCCCCTTCACCGTATGGGAATGTGACCCTCCATTGTAAGCAGTTATGAACCAAAATCTTGCACTTATAGATCATTTTCAACTGCGTTTTCTAGGTTTAACTATTTCATAAAAAAAACTTCGCGTTTTCTTCGCGGTCATTAAGCGGGGGTATGAACTGTTACCAATTTATATTTTTGGTGTGAATAGCTGCTGATAGCGTTTCTCTTCTGATATCGATACAAAAAATGCGTGATCATCAAGTAGATGACCACGCAAATTTCATTGAAAATAGAAAAAGATGTTTAAGATACTTTATCTATATATAGTTTTTGAATAACAGATTTCCTGTCTTCAGCAACTTCTCGATCCTTTATTAGACCCGCAAGGACTCCCTCAGCCGCACGCAAATCGTTCTTGGCTTTTACGATTTCAGCAGTTACTTTCTCAATTCCCTTGGTATATTCTTCTCTAGTTTGGGTTTCCAAATCTGCTTTTTTATCCTTTTTCTTATCCTCTACCTCTAACTTCAAGTCGGCTTTACTGTGAGTTTTTCGGAGACCTTTATCAGCAGCGGTTGTTACATCGGTCAGACTTCCAGTACGTTCCCTCTCAATGCCTTTCTTAATTTCTTTCTCTTTAACCTTTTCTGTTACAACATCAAAAAGACTTTGCACGAGGTTTACCTTCGATTTTTTTCCACTCTCATCTGATATCTCAATAGTAAAGATATTTTCCCTTCCCTTGAGAACTGCGTCTGCGCTTTCTCTGAAAGTTTTTACCTTCTTATGTGGAGAGGTTAAGTTCCCCTCTTCAGATGCAGCGTTAACCCTGTCTTTGCTTTTTTCTCTAGTGTCTTCTTCTTCAATTTGTTTCAGGCGTGTAAGCATGTTAGCAAAACTAACATCTTTCTCTCTACATTTGTTTACATTGCCTTCCTCGATTTTGATCTTTCCTTTTAGATCTGCAGACTTGGTCTCTAGTTCGCTTTTCTTCCCTGGAGCATTTTTGAGCTCCGTCAAGTGATTGGTCAATTCAAGAAAGAGCTTTTCATTGCTGATTCGACCCAGGAATGTGTTTTGGAATCCTTTCCAAATGGAGTCAACAAGTTTTGCGATCCAAATAAAGGGTAACTTGTACCAAGAATCCTCAGTTGCTTTAGGTGCTTCTCCTTCTTTCTCGGGTGCTTTAAATGCTGCTATTTTTGTCTTGAGAGTGTCGTTAAGTTCTGTAATACGCTCAGCAGAAATTTTGCCGGCGGGACCCTTCTCCGGATCCCAGTTTGACAATGTTGCATTTTTCATCGCAATAAATGCTTCATAGTAGGTTTTACGTTCCTTCTCAGGAATTGCTTCTCTGAGAAAATCCCGAGTTAATTCCTTTTCCTCAACTGGCTTTCCTTTCTTACCAGATTCAGGAGTAAAGGGCATCACTAAGTCTTTATATTGTTGAATGGCAAGAGTCATAATTTAAACCTCATCTGTAAAAATGTTAAATAAAGTATTGATAGCGTTCCTCTTACGGCGAGAGGTTGCTATTTTAGCTTTTCATCTATAACCTGACCATAATACGAAAAATAAAAAAATGTCAAACAGGATAAACAAATATCAAGAAAAAAAAATTTTTCCGCTTTTTTGTGGCTTTGTTGCATAAATCGCAATCAACATAAACCACAGAAAACGAATACTTTACCACAGAGGACACAGAAAATAATAAAATATGTCAATTCCTTCTGAGAATAACTTCCCAAATGAATTTATACTCAATTAAGTTGAGGATAGCTTTTTTTTCTAACTCTCCGTGATCTCGGTGTTCTCTGTGGTGAAAACCCCTATCCTCTCCCCCCCCTTAGAAAATCGATCTTGAAAAAAAGGGGGTAAAGAGGGATAAAAATAAGAAATGAATTATCGTGAACGAGTTAAGAAGGGTATAGCTATGCATGAACCAGATTCCTCATCTGTAATGAATTTAATGACGGAAGAGCGCAAGTTTCCCCCACCTAAGTGGATATCTGAGAAAGCGCATATTCGAACACCATCTCAATATGAGGAGATGTACCGCCAATCTGTGGAAGAGCCGGAGGTTTTCTGGTTAGAGCAGTCGGAAAGTTTACATTGGTTCCAAAAGCCGACTGTAGCACGGAAATATGTATGGAACAGTAAGGCTCGTGAAATTCACCATACCTGGTTTGAGGATGGACAGTTGAATGTTGCGTATAATTGTTTAGACCGTCATGTCCAGACCAAGCTAAGGACAAAACCAGCCATTATCTGGCAAGGAGATTCAAATGAAGAGCAGGCTGTATTAACTTTTGAGGAGCTTCATTACAACGTCTGCCGTTTTGCCAATGTGTTGAAAGGTCATGGGGTACAGAAAGGTGATCGTGTATGCATCTATATGCCAATGATTCCGGAGCTTGCCATTGCGATGTTAGCGTGTGCGCGTATTGGTGCGATCCATTCTATTGTCTTTGGAGGGTTTAGTGCGGAATCCTTAAACCATCGTATTAACGACTCCGCCTGTAAGGTCTTGGTCACTTCGAATGTGTCGGTACGTGGCGGCAAGCATATTCCTCTTAAGGAGATTGCTGATAAAGCTTTGGAAAGTTGTCCTTCGATTGAGAAGGTTGTCGTCGTAAAGCGTACTGACGACCCTTGTTCCATGCAGGAAGGGAGAGACGTTTGGTGGCATGAGGAGATATCTAGGAGCGCAGAAAATTGTCATGCAGAACCGATGAATGCTGAGGATCCACTTTTCATTCTATACACCTCTGGATCTACGGGCAAACCAAAAGGTGTCGTTCACACACAGGCGGGGTATTTGTTGCATACTGCGCTTACACATAAGTACATTTTTGATATTAACCATGATGACGTCTATTGGTGTACAGCAGACATTGGATGGGTGACAGGGCATAGTTATATTGTTTATGGTCCCTTGGCCAACGGAACAACGACTTTGATGTTTGAGGGGGTGCCCACCTATCCTGATGCTGGAAGATTTTGGCAGATTGTGGACAAGTTTCATGTAAATGTCTTCTACACAGCACCTACAGCAATCCGTGCCCTTATAGCTATGGGAGAAAAATTTCCAAAACAATATAAACTCGATTCTTTACGTATTCTTGGAACTGTAGGCGAACCCATTAATCCAGAATCATGGATATGGTACCACCAGTTGATTGGCAAGGAGCGCTGCCCTATCGTGGATACTTGGTGGCAGACCGAAACCGGTGGGATCTTGATTTCTCCGTTGCCTGGCTGCCATACCTTAAAGCCTGGAAGTGTCTCTCGGCCATTTTTTGGGGTTGAACCGGTTGTACTTAGAGATGACGGCACAGAATGTAAAAGGAATGAAGGTGGAAGTTTATGCATCAAAAAGCCGTGGCCGGGAATGATGCGTACCATGTGGGGAGATCATGAACGTTTCATAGATACCTATTTTAGCACATTTGACGATGTGTACTTCACAGGAGATGGTTGTCGTATCGATGAGGATGGCGACTACTGGCTCCTGGGTCGCATTGATGATGTTGTCAATATTTCGGGCCATCGTATTGGAACAGCAGAGGTAGAGAGCGCTCTTGTTAGTCACGAGTCCGTGGCTGAAGCTGCTGTTGTCCCTGTACCCCATGACATAAAAGGGCAAGGTTTGTATGCCTATGTGACGCTGATGGATACTTTCAAAGGTAATGAGACGTTGTCAAAGGAACTTGCCATACATGTTCGAAAGGAAATTGGTCCGATTGCTGTTCCTGATGAGATCCATTTTGCCAAAGCGCTTCCTAAAACTCGTTCTGGAAAAATCATGCGTCGTATCTTGCGAAAGATTGCCATAAAGGATTTAGACAATCTCGGCGATATCAGCACTCTTGCTGACTCGCATGTTATTGAGGAACTTGTGAATGACCGAACATCTCGATGATCATACGTTTATGTGTCGAGCCATAGATCTTGGGGAGCTGGGTCGAGTAACGGCCCCTCCAAATCCTTGGGTCGGATGTATCGTTGTGAAAGAGGGAAAAGTTGTTGGCGAAGGGTTTCACGAGGCACCTGGAAAGCCACATGCAGAGATCAATGCTTTGCAACAGGCGGGTGATGGTGCTGAAGGTGCTACTCTTTATGTCACGCTGGAGCCTTGCATTCACCATGGGCGAACGCCTCCCTGTGTTGATGCACTTCTTCAATCTAAGGTTTCTCGTGTTGTCATTGGTATAGAAGATCCAGACGGAAATGTTAGAGGGCAAGGAATTGCCAAACTTAGAGAAGCAGGACTAGAGGTAGACGTTGGAGTTGCTGCGGAGAAAGTTCTCGAATCACTTATCCCCTACTCATATCAGCGTAAGACGGGAAAGTCCTATTGTTTAGCAAAGGCAGCGGTAAGTATCGATGGACGAATTGCTGCAGCAGACGGAACCTCGCAATGGATCACCTGCACAGAAGCGCGTGCGGATGCACATCAACTGCGAGCGGAATCTCAAGCGATTCTTATTGGATCAAGGACTGCCGTTATTGATAAACCCAAATTAACGGTACGCGATGCCCCGGAAATGCCCAGAGTGCAACCTCTTCGGGTTGTTCTTGATCCGTCGGGATCACTACGCCCCCCTTCCCCTCTTCTGGACCTTTCTTTAGCCCCTACCCTAATCGCAACCACTGATCAATGCCCTCACGAGATACAAGAGCTCTGGACTGATACTGGTGTCGAGGTTTGCCTCTTTTCCCCCTCTAAACATGGGTATGGAATAGACATTGAAGAGGTTCTTCAATTTCTTGCCTCCAGAGGTGTCCTACAAGTCCTCGTAGAAGGAGGTGCTAAATTGCTAAGCCATTTAACGGAAGAAGCCCTAATCAATCGACTCGTCCTCTATGTTGGCCCACGTATTCTAGGAAAGAATGGCCTCCCTTTGTTTTCTGAGCTCTCCTATTCCTCCATCAGCGAAGCTCCTCAGCTACATCTCCTCAGCTCTAAACAAATTGGTGATTCTGTTCGTTTGGATTACGTGGTAAGCGTTCAGCCCTCGACTTAATAATCGCGAAGATCGCGAAGGAAGCGAAGAATACGCGAAGATTATTCTATTAATAAAAACTTCGCTCTCTTCGCGATCTTCGCGGTTAATAAGCAGAAGTCTCAAGTTATGGTGAGTAGCTCTAAAATTTCTGATATGTCACGGATTTTCACGCCAGAATTAGACCCTAATTGGGCTCGTAGATTAGCTTGTTTGTTTTTGAGTGCTTTGGAATTGAAAAACCCTCGCACAGGTCGATCTCGAGTGTTTTTTTTCTTAAATA
>JAAKFP010000195.1 GCA_011065005.1 Chlamydiota bacterium
TTGAATTAATCATTTTTTTCCTGTATAGAAAAACATTGCAAGACAGAGTTCTTTTCGTTATCTCTTAAGTATGAACAAATATAACATAAGGGCTCGTGCAAAAATAAGTTGTGCGTTTCTGGTGACTCAGCGCTTCAGATGCGAGGCGCAAATCCGCAGCCAACTTCTTAGTTTTCAAGAATTTGCAACAAAGCAGATGAAGATGATGTGTTAGCAGAAATGCGGAAGTTATTTCTGCACGAGCCCTAACCACGCCTGGAGGAAGAAGATGGCAACAACTTTGGTAGAAACCTGGACGACAAATCAAAAGCTAATCGATTGGATTCATGAAGTAGAAAAGCTCTGTCAGCCCGCAAATATCCACCTCTGTGATGGGTCCCAAGAAGAGCATCAAATGTTGTGTGATCAGATGGTCGCCTCGGAAACCTTAATCAAGCTCAACGACTCTCTAAGACAGAATAGCTATCTTTGCCGCTCCGACCCCAAAGATGTTTCCCGTGTTGAAGACAGAACATTTATCTGTTCTGAAAAAGAAGAAGACGCCGGCCCCACCAATAACTGGAAAGATCCCCAGGAGATGAGAGCCACCCTCAAGAAGCTGTTTGCCGGTTCTATGCGTGGCAGAACGATGTATGTCATTCCCTTTTGTATGGGACCCCTCGGATCAAATATCTCTCATGTAGGTATTGAAATCACCGATTCCCCCTACGTCGTTTGTAGTATGCGCATCATGACACGTATGGGAAAACAGGTGCTCGAAGCCCTTGGAAATGATTCGTTTGTTCACTGCCTCCATTCCGTTGGAGCTCCCCTAGAACAAGGGGAGAAGGATGTCCCATGGCCATGTAATCCTGATAATAGGTATATTGTCCACTTTCCTGAAACACGTGAAATCATGTCCTATGGCAGTGGCTATGGTGGGAATGCTCTCCTTGGAAAAAAATGTTTTGCCCTGCGCATTGCTTCTGCCATGGCGCGCGATGAAGGATGGTTCGCCGAACATATGCTCATCTTGGGGATAACAAACCCCGAAGGGGTAAAAAAATACTTCGCCGCAGCATTTCCCAGCGCTTGTGGTAAGACAAATCTTGCTATGTTAACCCCCACCATTCCCGGTTGGAAAGTGGAAACGATCGGTGATGATATCGCCTGGATGAAATTTCGTGAAGATGGCCGCCTCTATGCGATTAATCCCGAAGCAGGATTTTTTGGCGTAGCGCCCGGAACGTCGATGGAGTCAAATTCAAATGCTATGAAATCCTTTAGAAGCAATTCCTTTTTTACAAATGTCGCTCTCACCGACGAGGGAGATGTCTGGTGGCAGGAAATGACAAAAGAGACACCCTCACACCTCATTGATTGGCATGGCAGAGATTGGGCCCCCTCCTCAACCGACAAACCCGCACATCCCAATGCCCGTTTTACCGCTCCGGCATCACAATGTCCCATCATTGACGAAGCCTGGGAGGACCCTCAAGGAGTGCCGATTTCGGCGATCCTTTTTGGAGGGCGACGCTCTTCCGTTGTTCCTCTTGTCAATGAAGCTTTCAACTGGCAGCATGGAACCTTTTTCGGTGCCAGCTCTTCGTCACAAACGACCGCTGCCGCTGTCGGAGAGGTGGGAAAGCTGCGCCACGATCCCTTTGCTATGCTTCCCTTCTGCGGATACCACATGGGAGATTACTTTGGACATTGGCTGAAGATGGGCAAGAAAACAGATTCTTCCAAACTGCCGAAAATCTACTATGTCAACTGGTTCAGACAAAATGCTAAAGGGGAGTGGCTGTGGCCCGGATTTGGAGAAAATAGCCGCGTCCTCAAATGGATTTTTGAGAGGACCTCTGGCGCTGACAATGCCGTAAAAACGCCTATCGGCTTCCTGCCCAAAGAAGACGCCATAGATGTAGATGGGCTCACTCTGCCCGACGGGGCAATGCATGAGCTATTGTCTGTCGACAAAGAAGCGTGGAAAGAGGATGTCAAAGAGCTGAAAGAATATTTCAAGATCTTTGGAGACCGTCTACCCGAAGGGATCGCCCAAGAACTCGATGACCTGGAGTCCCGCTTGAACCAATAAAATTCAACGCAAAGACGCAAAGACGCTAAAGATAGGGTCTGACATGTAACCTTAATATTGATGACTTACCCATAATGATCCTTACTGAAAATGTAAGACGTGACTTATTGACTTGTGGGGTTAAAAAGTTAATAAGTCACGTCTAACCCCCTTACCTTTTTCTTTCCAATTTTCTTTCCACAGAACGTCTTTTTTCTCTGGTTAAGATACCGCCTTTTCTTTTGATTTGATTTAACGCTACTTCAGGGAAACGAACATAAATTTCCACACGTTTTAGAATTTCATTCCCAGAATGATCTCCATGTTCTAACCTTAAGAGAGAACTACGCGATATCTCAAAACAACTGGCAAACTCTCTGGTCGTTAAATGTAACCACTCACGATAATCTCGAATGCTTTTTCCATCAAAAGAATGACGAAATATTGGTTCAAAAACAAAAGATGAAGGTCCCCTTTTTCCAATTGTAGCTAAAAGAATTAAAAGATTTCTTTCGTTCTCAGAAATACCTGCTGCTTGACAGTATTCACCATAAGCTGGGTTTTCACGACTAGGTAATCGATCCTCAAAAGAGCGAAAAAGCTTATTCGAACGATAAACTTGATTTGTCAATGGAAGTTCCACTCCAACTGGTATCACCTGCTTCCCATAAAGATACTTCGTATCATACTCAAATACGAAACCTCCATCTTCATGATACAGCTTTCCAACAAAAGTTCGAGTTTTTCTCTTTTCCAAATAGACTGCAACAGCCTCTATTTTTTCTTCATGAGATATCATTTGCTTCCTCCAAACGTCGATGTAGCAAACTTACAAAAGCCTTTTTTCTTTTTGAACTCATAAAACTAGAGTAAATCAGCTCTGTTAGGAACTCTTTTAGTTGGTTCGTACGATTCAACCAATGATCAACTACATTAACATGACCAAGTCTCCTCCACTCCCTCAAATAATCCCCTAATCTTGGTTCTTCTGTTTCTGCTGTTGCAATTTTCCCTCTTGGTTCATGAATAGCTCCAAGCAATTTTTCCATTTCAATCGCTAAATAACTAGGATTGTCATAAGCGGGAGCCAGGTGAAAACCACTTGGCGTTTGTATCAATCCCAAATTTCTTCCATGTCGATCATGATTCCCTATCAAAGCATCAAAAAGCGTGATCTCGATAAATTTCTCAACATCTCGCAACCGTTGTGTTTTCTCTTCAATAATGTTCTTAATTGTTTCACAATCAAAAGAATCTGTATCAGAAAGAAAATGGTAGATATGTACAAGACTAGCATTCGAAATATCTTGCATAAAATTCCGATTCACAAAAGTATCTAAGGTTCCCAGAAACCGAATCAAATAAAATGCAGGAACTTCTAATCCCAATTTTTGAGCCATTTGATTACAAAGAAATTCACAGTGAGGCAATTCTGGATATTCTTCTTGCTGAACTTTCAGCAAATAACTTTGCTTCCCTAATTTGGCCGAATATTTTCTGAATTTACCATGAAAAAAGCTACTATTGATATCATCAAAATTTCCAGGATTGTTGTTTGACTCTCTAGCAATCACATCATCAAATTCTGTTTCTTCTTTTAGATCAAACCATTCCATGAAACAGGCTTTGTGCAACCCTGAAAACGCTTCCTTTCTCTGAAGAATTTGCTTTTCACACCTATAACAGATCATCTCTTAAATCCATCGAGTACCTTTTAACCAATAGAATAATTGATTTTATATTTTGGTGTCAAGTGAACCCAACTTAATTTTGGTGTTGTTTGACGCCATTTTTATGTGTATTGCGTAATCAGTAATCAGAGCGAGGGGAGACGTAGGGTGAGCGAGGGGAGTGAGGGGTCAGACGTAGGCCGTTGAATTAAGCTGGTTTCGAAGTGAATAAATTCATAACAAATATTGTCCGTCATTGAGGGAATGGCTCTCATGCTCTTCGAGCTGTGTTAAAGGACAAAATATGGCATGAAAATAAAATCATCAAAAACAGCTTAATTCAACGGCCTAGCTCAGACGGAACATTCTGACATTCCACTCACATCTATCAAGAATGTCCGAATGTCCGGCCTGACCCCTTTCCCTGACCCCTTTCCGATGAATTCCAAGGGTTCTATCTGAACAAACGTCTTGCCCGTATGGGTCGGTTTGGGAAGACGATAATGAATCCATGGACCATTCCAACGCAGATTCTCGCTTGCAAAACAAGGTCTAGCACAATATCTTATTAGACGCTCCAGTCCTTCTCGATCCCAAGAGGGGATACGTACATTAGCGTCTAGAGAGAAGCCGCTATTCTCGTTGGAAGTCATTTTTTCTATTGTTTCTTTGTCAAACCACCCTTGATTGCCAAAGTACTTCAGCACTCTCTTGCGTATGCCGAATTCAGTGTCTGCAATATCACCGGGGGAGAGAGAGACCTCGTGAAATAGGAGATCGTCGCCGTTTGTACTAAAGAGACCGTCCGCCACAATAAGGTGAAAATGGGGGTGGTAGTTGAGAGTTTTTCCGAAATGCTGGATGAAGGTAATGGCTCCGATTTTCGGATCGGGGTTATCGGGACCACAAGCGATAAGTCGCTTCCGGATTTCATCGACGACAATTCTTAAGACAGCTTGAAGAATCTTATGGGTTTGAAGATAGTAACGGATTCGCATGGGAAAACTGATCACGAATTGACGAACAGAAACACATGGAATCACGTTTTCAACGAGGTGTGCCGCAGTTTCGACCATCGCCCGTGTATTGCATGAGGGGCAGATTCCTCTTCCCTTGCAGGAAAGTGCGATTAAAAAATCCTTGTTGCAGTTAACGCAATGCGCGCAAGCAAATCCTTTTGACAGAATACCGCAGTCTAAGTACTTCTGGAACTCTTTGTCGACATATTGTGGGACGGGTTCTTTCGAGTTTTTGTACCATGTTTTGTAGTGTTTTTTTTATAACACCAAAAAGAACTGTTTTCTCCGGTCTGCGAGGCCTATATACAACCTGGGATTTTTTAGGACAGCAGATAGAGGACATGACGATCTATAAAAAAATTTTAGTAGAAGGATAGGAGATTAAATTTTTTAATTCAAATGTTAAGGATGTTAGTAGTAAGGATGTTAGAGCAGGTTCACGAGCTGATCCTGGTACCCAAGATTATTTCCTCTACAAAAGCCGATGTCCTTTTCCGCATGTCCCAGGGCTTGTCCTTCGGACTTGCCCTG
>JAAKFP010000196.1 GCA_011065005.1 Chlamydiota bacterium
TATTTAAGAAAAAAAACACTCGAGATCGACCTGTGCGAGGGTTTTTCAATTCCAAAGCACTCAAAAACAAACAAGCTAATCTACGAGCCCAATTAGGGTCTAATTCTGGCGTGAAAATCCGTGGTCATGATGAAAAGAGCGTTTTTGCAGTTGGCGGTTCGTCCTTTGCTATCCGTTAGACGCCCTTCATCAAAAATTTGCAACAGGATGTTTGTTACATCGTGATGGGCTTTTTCGATTTCGTCGAGCAAAACGATGGCGTATGGGCGGCGGCGTAGTGCTTCAGTGAGCTGTCCTCCCTCTTCGTAACCGACATATCCGGGAGGAGATCCGATAAGCTTGGCAACGGTATGTTTTTCCATGTACTCAGACATGTCTAGTCGGATGATGGCATCTTCCTGACTGAACAGCTGCACAGCAAGAGCTTTTGCTAATTCCGTTTTTCCCACTCCTGTGGGGCCCAGGAAGAGGAATGCTCCATCGGGCGACGAGGGTCGCTGAGGCCAGACCGCGATCTGCGTATCGCTTCGCAGACGGCAATAACTGCTAACTCTTGACCGACGACTCTTTTGCTGATCTCTTCTTCGAGATGAAGCAGTCGTTCGGCTTCGCCTTCGAGCATTTTCGAGACGGGAATCCCTGTCCATTTTGAAACGATATCGGCAACCAGGTCTTCATCTACCTCTTCTTGAAGCAGACGGTTCGGTCTTTTGTGGAGCTTTTCTTCAGCTTCTTCAATTTCTTTTTGCAGTTGAGGAATATCGTGATACCTCAACTCGGCGACTTTATTGTAATCAGCTTTTCTTTCAAATTCGTCTTCTTGGAAGCGGTAGTGTTCTAAAATATTTTTCTTTTCTTTTACGTCCTGAATAAGTTTTTTTTCCTCATTCCACTGCTGTCGCAATAAGGAAAGTTCTTCCTTGAGTTGGGCAATCTTTCCATCGAGTTTCTGCGCTTCCACGCTATCGGGCCTTTCCCTTCGGAGTGCTTCCTGTTCGATGATGAGCGAGGAAAGTTCCCGTTCCTTTTGATCGATAGGCAGTGGGCGGCTTCCAATTTGCAGTCGTATCGTACTCGCAGCTTCATCGATGAGGTCGATGGCTTTGTCAGGGAGGTTTCTGTCAGTGATGTAGCGATAGGATAAAAAGACGGCGGCGTGAATTGCTGATTCTGTGATGCGGACGCCGTGATAGATTTCGTATCGTTCTCTGAGTCCTCGTAGGATAGCAATAGAGTCTTCTAGGCTAGGTTCTCTGATCATCACAGGCTGGAACCGTCGCTCTAAGGCTGGATCTTTTTCAATATATTTTTGATATTCGTTAATAGTTGTTGCGGCAATGCAATGCAGGGTACCCCTTGCTAGTGCAGGTTTGAGGAGGTTTGCAGCATCCATTGCACCTTCTGCTGCTCCGGCTCCGACCAGAGTATGCACTTCGTCAATGAAGAGAATGATTTTTCCTTCACTTTGTTCCACTTCATGCAAAATCCCTTTCAGGCGCTCTTCGAATTCACCGCGATATTTTGTTCCTGCGACGAGGCTGCCCATATCCAATGCATAAATCTGCTTGTCTTTAAGAGGGTCCGGAACATCTTCCTGGACGATACGTAGAGCTAGACCTTCAGCGATCGCAGTTTTTCCTACTCCTGCATCGCCGATAAGCATAGGGTTGTTTTTGGTGCGGCGACTTAACACCTGCATGGTTCGGCGGATCTCTTCGTCTCGACCGATGATGGGGTCCATCTTCCCTTCACGAGCGAGTTTTGTGAGGTTGCGGCAATATTTATCGAGAGCTTGCAAGCTCTCTTCTGCGGCAGGGGAATCCATGTGTCGTTCTCCTCGAATCTTTTTGATTTGTTCTTCAAGATCTTTTAAAGAAATACTTGTTTGTCCTTTCCAGTTTGCGAAGGGTTCACCCCCATTTCTCCAGTAAGAGAGTAGAAAGTGGTCACTGCTAGCATAGGAATCTTTCCATTGTTGGGCGATGTTTTGCGCATCTGTGATTCTTCCCTGGAGGCTGCGGGAGGGTTGTGGAGGTTCGGCGGTACCCCCACTAAACGTTGGGAGGGTGTTGAGGTTTTCTTCTACCTGTTCAAGCAATTGGTGGGGCTGGGTGTTGAGACTCGTGAGGATCGAAGTAAAATACCCTTGTGCATCATTTAAAAACCCCCAAAGGAGGTGATTTTCTGTAACTTCAGTATTTTGTCGTTTTTGCGCATCAGCAAACGCTTGTTGCAGAGCATTGGTTACCGTTTCAGTAAAATTTTGCGCCATTTGCAGCCCCTCTGTTTCTCTGGCTCGACTCTAAAGATATACCCAATCAAAATCAAGATATTGATTAATTGTCTTTTCCCCTGTATAATTTGTGTAATTTAAGGGGTTATCCTATGAAATATTGCGAATCGATTTTTCGAACATCTAGGCGTAAAACTCGTGAAGTCATGGTGGGAAAGGTTGGAGTTGGTGGAAATCACCCGATCCGTATCCAATCGATGACAACATCAAACACTCGAGATGTTGAGGCAACAATAGAGCAAATCATTCGACTTGCCGACTCCGGGTGTGAAATTGCCAGAATGACCGTCCAAGGGATGAAGGAAGCTGAAGCCTGTGAAGAGATCAAAAATGGTCTTGTAAAAAAGGGGTATGACATCCCTCTCGTTGCCGACATCCATTTCTTTCCTCCGGCTGCGATGAGAGTTGCCGACTCTGTGGATAAGGTTCGTATCAATCCCGGAAATTATGTTGACAAAAGAGCTTCCTTTAAAGAGATCGAGTATGATGAAGCCTCTTACGCAAAAGAGATCGAAAAGATCGAAGAGAAGTTCACACCCCTTGTAGAGAAATGCAAACGCCTCAATCGTGCCATGCGCATTGGTACAAATCATGGCTCCCTTTCAGATCGCATCATGAACCGTTATGGCGACACGCCCCAAGGGATGGTTGAATCTGCCCTGGAATTTGCAAGAGTGTGCAGAACGAATGACTACCACGACTTCATGTTCTCAATGAAATCCTCCAATCCACAGGTGATGGTCCAAGCTTATCGCTTGCTGGTCGCAGAAATGGTTCAACTGGGTTGGGAGTATCCTCTGCACCTAGGTGTTACAGAAGCGGGGGAAGGGGAAGATGGACGTATTAAGTCGGCAATGGGCATCGGATCGCTTCTCCTTGATGGGATTGGCGACACCATCCGAGTGTCCCTTACCGAAGACCCTTGGCAGGAGATCGATCCCTGCAAAAGGCTCATCTGCTTTGCAGAGGAATGCCTAGGAAAAGGTGTCGAACCTTTTCAGGAAACACATCGCAATATCGAAAGCATAACCCGGCGCCAGGTTTCCCTTCCGAAACAGGTCCCCATGCATTGGGATGGAACTGTAATTCTCACCATAAAAGCTGACGATTTCACTCAGCCCGCCCTTTATGAAAAACTGGGATGTGAAATCAAAGAGGGGAGTCCTAAATCAACCCCTTCTACCGTCGACGCTGTTTCTTTCGAAGGGTCCTCACAAGATGTCTCACTGAAAGAAGCTGGCATTGAATCTCTCCATCCGATCCCTCTTCGAGAAGCAGCAGAAGATTCCTCTGTAGGCGTTGTGAAAATCTCGAATGAGCCTTCACAAGATTGGCAAATGATCGAAAAGATCAATCCGGCGATGATTATTCTAAGTCCCACCGACAATCGCCTGCACTACTGCCGACAATTCTTTGAATGGCTTCAGAAGCGAAAGCTCCGAATCCCCGTCATCTTGAATTTCTACTACGACTGCCCCAAAGAAGATCTTGTCATCCAGGCGGCAGCAGAGATGGGATCCCTACTTTGCGATAGACAAGGGGAAGGCGTTTGGATCGAAGGCCCCTACGATCTAGCATTTTTGAGAAAACTTAGCTTTAATATCCTCCAATCTGCGCGAATGCGTCTTATAAAAACAGATTTTATCTCCTGCCCCGGGTGCGGACGCACCCTTTTCGACCTTCAGGAGGTCTCAAAGCGGATACGCTCACGCACAGACCATCTGCCCGGTGTAAAAATTGCAATTATGGGCTGCATCGTCAATGGCCCCGGTGAAATGGCGGACGCAGACTTCGGCTACGTCGGCTCGAGACCGGGAAAAATCGACCTGTATGTGGGAAAAGAGTGTGTCGAGAGAAATATCGACTTCTCTGACGCCGACGATCGCCTCATCGAACTCATCAAAGCCCACGGTCGATGGGTAGATGCCTGACAAGAGCAATGATTTCCTACAAATTACAGGATAACAGGATAATTTGAGAATTAATATGTGAAGAAGGTGAGGGTTTAAGGCCCCCCTTTTTGGCTTCTTTCACGAATATTGTTTTTTGCTTTATGCAATGGAGAGTTTTAAATGCTTTCCAACAGCTCTTGCTGCTGAACTAAGTGTTTTTAGAGTGGATGGAGCGGTTGGGTTAAGAAGCCGTCTGATTGCGGAACGGCTAGTTCCCATTAAATCAGCTAACTCTTCTTTTTTGATCTTTTGTTTCTTCAGCTCCTTTTCAAGTAGAAACACAAAAACACGCTTTGCCGCAACAGATTCGACTTCTTCGATAACCCCCTCTTCTTCTAGGAACTCATCAAAAGATGAGCCGATATACGTTTCTTTTTTCTTGATAGACATTGCTAATCCTGCAAGTTCTTTGCCCTTCTTTGGGCTATTTTTAGTTCTTTCGAGGGTGAGCAGTGTCTTTAGTCATTATCTTTCCTTATATCTATATTGTACCAAAATTGGTACATTTACGCAACAATTCTTTAACTAACTTAGAATCAACAATATAGAGCCTGTTATCAGACGTAATTTAAAGAGGAAGTTGGTAGGGTTCGCTCCCCTCTTTTAATTCATGGGTTTTCCGAGTTTGGGAATAGGATCTAAGATCAGCGGGTTATGAGGGCGGGAGAACACCGACTTAACCAACACCATCCAACCACTATGAATAAGAGTATAAATGGAATATGTTTATTTTTCTATTGGTTTTTGTGGGTTAATGCTGGTAGAAGTTGTGCACTGTTGCACCGTCTGTGCACCATTTTTGCTTCTACACCCTATTTTTTCATTCTTTCAGGGGTTTACAAAAAACATGAATTATTGATATAATGTAAACTATATATGGAGGTAACACCAAGACATGTCAGCTAAAATATTTGGCAATAGACTCAAACAGGCTCGAAAGGCTATTGGTCTAAGTTTACGTAATCTCGCGAACTTGGTTGGTTTGTCTCATACCGCAATTCAGAAATATGAGAAGGGGGAAAC
>JAAKFP010000197.1 GCA_011065005.1 Chlamydiota bacterium
TTTTTTAGGTAAAACTGAACAAATGAAAAGAGAAATATTGTAAAATGAATCTGTTACCTATGTGCTTGGATAATGTCACCCATGTGCTTGGATAGAATGTTACCTATGTGGTTGTTCGGACACGTCTGTCTACCCAGGCTTCCGTTTCGGTCGCAAGCTCCCTTCACTGCTGCCTGGGCTACCCACTTTCAGACCTTCGGCCCTTTGATTTTTCACATTTTTTGCTGGAGCCCTTGATCCCGTTCTTTGGATATAGAAGTGGACACAATGTTTATGAGAAATATGAGCTAAGAAAAAGCTCCTTTAAAATTGAACATCAGCAAGAATTCAATATCTGTGTGGATCTGTGTTCATCTGTGGTTAAATTCAAATACCGAAGAGGTTGCGCGCTGTTGCCCACGGTTTGCGAAGAACGTAGTACGCCAAAGAAACGCTATCTCCATACAAGATCGCCGTCCCTTTTAGCCCAAGCTTCACCCCTTCGGGTCCATTCTTCCAATCTGCTTCGGCGGCAAAACTGACCACCTGCCTTTCGTCTACGGTGCTGTAATCATTGATAAATAGCAGCTGTGCTAGATAGCTGCTCTCAGGACGAATGTTTAGGAAGATTTTTATTGGCTCCTCTGTGTTCAAAGGGATGTTATCATTTTCCGGAATCCATATTCGAATCTTTGTCTGATCCTGACGGCTGATCACCATAACTCGCTCCCCAATAACGACAGGCTTCCCTCGCCAGTCATCGGGATCGTCAATTTGTACATATCCCGCCTCCGGAGACCGAACGGTTAGCTGGCTGGCACGATATTTTGCCAGGCCCAGATTAATCTCCGCCTTTTCAAGTTCTAGTGAGAGGATCCCTGTCCTGCTGCGAGCCTCCTCATCGGAGAGGCCTAATACGATCGCTCGTTTGAGTTCAGACTCGGCAATTTCTACTTGCTGCATTGCCATCTTCAATTCTTGTTGCGGAATATTTTTATCATACTCAAAGAGAATCCGTTCTTTTTCGACAAACTGCCCCGGATCTACTTTTGTTTCCGAAATGATTCCATTAAGAGGTGCTGTTACGAGGATGGGATTTTGGGGGACCACTTCGCAGGGAGCGACAATTCTTAGGGGAACTCTGACAAACAACAGAAGCAATATGAGAACGCCTAAAACCACTTTGAGTCTTGGGCTTTTGACCACTTTTTTTAGTGCAGAAGTCGTGTATTTTTCAAGGGTCGCACCATAGCCTTTACTTAGCTGTTCTAAGAGCTCAAGTTCTTTATCCACCCAAGGTCTGTCATGCCAACGTTCCAGAAGAAGTCCACCGTACAATTTTTCCTCCACAAAAATGGGGATCCATAGCATCGCTTTTAAGGGGTGTGATTTTTCGATGTTCTTCCACGACTCTTCCCCTTTTCCGGGAGAGAGGTCTGATAATTCAATTCTATGGATCTCCTCTTTCTCGGTGATGTTTTCCGCTATATCAATCCAAGATTTATACAGGTCGGAGGTCTTGTCGACATCTGTTTGTCCCGAGACGCCCAAAAATTTTGGCTTGCCATCTTCTTCACTCCAAAGTGTTGCCCGATCATATTGGGAGACTTGGATGGTTTCATTTAGCATAAGAAAATGCACTTCTTGCGGCTTTTTCTTGCGGACTGCTTGGACTAGCAACCGATACATTGCGAGCAACAGTTGGATGATCACTTTTTCTTGCGATGCTTGAGCGACTTCTTTTTCCATAAAACGATCTCTATTTTTTTGTTAAGCGAATTTAAAACCCACTCTCTTGCCAAAACACGCGTCCTATTCCTTTAAGTAAGGTCACGAGGTGAGAACGCCATAATCCTTTGACAACCACAACTCCTGTATGTTCTATACGCACAGGAACTTGGGCCTCAGACAATGAAGTGGGGTCGATGGCAACCTGCATAACGTAATAGGACTCTAACACTTTGAGGCCGATCTCCTCGGGAGCTTGAAGGAAAGAGGTTCTCCTTTTCTGTTTCTGTTCTCTTTCAAAGATCACGGGTAAATCCCCCCCATAGATTGAGGCCAGCTGTCTATATTTCAACTTCTCCGCACGGAAAGGGAGTATCTGTTTGATGATACCTTTCACATCTTCGGTAGAGCCTTCCAATCGGAAAATCACTTCTTGGCCTGGAGATATATACTCCTCCAAAGCTTCTGGTATAAAACTGAAGATTTCCAGAGAGTTTGGATCAACGACTTTTCCCAATACTTGATTTTTTGCCACCGCCTGACCTACTCGAATCAGATCATCCCACGCCGCGACCACTCCAGAGAATTGAGCCTTTATGACGAGTTGTTCTCTAAGTTGCTGTAAACCAACTAACTTCTCCCTAGCCACGGTGATCCCCGCAATTTTTTCCGGCAATACCGCTCGCAGCTGTTCCTCTTCACTGCCAGAGAGGATGTCGATCTCATTTTGCAATAGACGCGTTTGTACGTTTAAATAGGCGATCTGGTAATCGACCTCGGGAGAGCGCAAAGTAATGAGGAGATCCCCAGCTTTCACGGTATCCCCCCTTTTTACATGGATTTCTTCAACAAAAGAGCTGGAATGGACATAGAGTGGCTGCTCCAAGGAGGCAACCGTTATAGCTGGAAAATTCTCTACTCTCGGAAGGGGCAGGACAAACCATGCTACCAAGAAGGAAAGAACTAAGGTCGATACCACAGTGCGAACATTTGGTTTCCAGAATGGTTTTAATTGACTCATCTGTTGCAATTCCGATGTAAAAGGCCAAACAATAAACAATAAGATTTCCGCAGCAAAGAGGAAAACCCCTAGTACCTTTGTAAATTTATAGTAGATGATCACAGCGATGGCTGTAAACAGAAATAACCGATAGATCCAAACATAGACCGAGAAAACGACACTGCCAACAATCCTTCCCTGCGTCAAACCCTCCTCGGGCGGAGGGGCGTTCAGCCCCCAAATCCACTTTCTCAGTTGCCACCGCGCAACTGCAAAAGAGCGCATATGCAGGTTATCGACTCTCCAAAGGTCTGATAAAATGTAGTAGCCATCGAATCGTAGGGCTGGATTAAGGTTAACGATTAGGGTAGCAATCCATGTTGCTGAGGAGATCACAAAGAAAATACTGTTGGTAACTCCCGGTTGGGTTACTGCCCATCCAAACGTTGCCATTCCTGCGATGAGCAGCTCAACAGCAATCCCTGCAAAAGAGATCGCAAGCCTTTGGCTGCGCTTGTGAAGCCGCCAGCTATCCGTCACATCTGTAAAGAGGACGGGCCAAAACACTAAAACCGCGACCCCCATACTTCTTACTGTAACATTGTAATAGGTCGCAGTGTAGGCATGGCCAAGTTCATGAATAATTTTCACGCCTGTCAACACCAGCGCATACACTACTAACCCATGGAAGTTAAAGAAATAGGGAAACGTTCCCAAAAATTCGTCAAAGCGGGCGATGAGCTGATAGATTCCAAACACTCCCATTGTAAGGTAAATGATTAGTGCGGGATAGGATATCAGGGGTTTTACATATTTGAGGGTGCGTACGAGAAAAGCGTTGGGGTTGACTAGGGGAATCCGTAGGAAAAGGTAATTAAAAAGTATCCAACGTAAAGGACTGACATTGAGCCTATCCTTTTCTTGCTGTAGCTCCACAGAGGATCGCGTTCTTTGTAGTAAGTGGTTCCAATCGCAATGTTGAAAGAAGGTCTGAATGTCCTGAGCAGAAACATCAAGGGTAGATTTTGTGTCGATCTCCTGCTTTAACTGTGTAAGGGTCATTCCCGGCTTGAAAAGGTGATATACCGTCCATTCCGCCCAAGAGAATTTATAGTATTTGCCACGAACAGGATCGTATACTGTATGGGTTGGAGAACCGTCCTCATCCTCCGGTCCGCGAAACACTCTAAGGTCTTGACGAAATCGTGGCAGAGGCCTTTCGACTTTAGCTTCCCCGGCGGTGTTTGTTGTCACACGCTATCTTCCCGTTGGTGAATGGGTTTCCGGTGTGTAGAAATCGAGTAGACTTTCCACAGACCGCTCTGCCTTCAGGGCCTCAAGGGAGATGCTCGCCTTTCCTGACATTCCAGCCCTCAACTTGCCGTCTGCATTGTCAATTTCCGCTTCCACCTGTATTGTTGAGCTCGAAGGTTCAATGACAGCTCCTACCCTGGATATCTTTGCTTCCACGATCTCTCCCGTTTCCGCAAGCTTGATATAGATAGGATTGCCAATAACCATCTCGCTTAACAAACTCGACGATACAAGAAATTTTGCCAGCAAAACGGTATCATCGACAACTTCGATCACTTCAGAACCGCTCTTTGGCAGCTCATGTTCCTCGATAGAGAGTCCGACAACTTTACCATTATAGGGAGCTAAGATCTTCGTCATTTCCAAAGTTTTTTTCGCTAATATCAAATTCGCTTTAGCCTCAGCGAGTTCCGCTTTGGCATCGGCATAGTCAAAATGGGAAGCAATATCTTTCTCGAACAACTCTTTCTTGGCATCAAACTTAACCTGTGCCTTCTCTAGGACTGCCTTCGCCTTGACGAGATTCCCAAGAAAAATCACTCCATCCAGCTGGACCAACACGTCCCCCTCCTTAAAACGATCTCCCATCCTTTTCGAGATCTTAATCACCGGCGATTCCACCTGTACCGAAAGTTGTGTCAAATAGAGCGGCTCCAAGATAACTCGATAGACCTTCCGAGCAGGAAAAGAGGTGCGCGCCTCCCAAGTGTCCTCCCCTGGCAGATGAGAAAGGACAGACAAAAACATCACTAACAATAATGCAATCTTACACCTTTGCAAGAGAACCCCCTTAATGTAACTTTTGCTTTCGAAAAAAAAATCTTACTGATGTTCATCATATACCCATTTTCCTCTCAAGTGTCAATTTCTTTCCGTATGGCCAAACTTTGCAGCCGTTCAGCCCTCTTAGTTAACCGCGAAGCACGCATACGCATCAACCTATCAAAATAAATCTTTACACCTGTGTCATTAAACATTTCATTCTTATAATTTTAAATTGATAAAAAAAACTTTCCAGTGTCCCCGATAAGGGGACAAAGCGAGCTAGCCCCGTCCTAGTGCGAGGGAGCTTGCGACCGAGACACGTAGGTCGGGTTTAGATCAGCATAAAATCCCGCCCCGGCAGGGGCGGCAGGAACAATAAATTGACCCTACAAAATAACTCGTTATATCCATAATGACGAAATACCAAATCTCCTCTCTTCATAAATCTGCCGCCCCTGCCGGGACGAGATATCATA
>JAAKFP010000198.1 GCA_011065005.1 Chlamydiota bacterium
ACATCATCTTCATCTGCTTTGTTGCAAATTCTTGAAAACTAATAAGTTGTCTGCGAATTTGCGCCTCGCATCTGAAGCGCTGAGTCACCAGAAACGCACAACTTATTTTTGCACGAGCCCTAAGGAAAAAGGGTCCTTTCTAAAAAGAGTAAGATTGAGTATAAAAAGATATACATCGTGAATAAAGAGGATGCTCATGAAAATTTACACAAAAACGGGAGACAAAGGGGAAACCTCGCTCTTCACCGGACAACGCGTTCCAAAAAACGATCCACTGATTGATGCACTGGGAACTGTTGATGAATGTAATTCTGCGATTGGCGTAGCCATCACGTTACTTCCCGATGATGCCAAATTTGGCACGACGATGGAGCGTCTTACCATCATCCAACACGCCCTCTTTGATTTGGGAGCAGCTGTCGCCACACCACGAACTAGAGCTGCTAATGCAAAGATTGATAAGACACGTTTTGACGCAGAAGAAATTGAGCTAATCGAAAAGTGGATCGATGAGATGGATAACGAATTACCCAAACTGGACACCTTTATCCTTCCAGGAGGACATCCCAGCAGTGCCATGTTGCAATTAGCGCGTAGCATATGCCGAAGAGCGGAAAGGCTGATGATCCCTCTCAATCACCATGCCGACGTCTCTGACCGGGTGATCAAGTACTTGAATCGGCTTTCCGATTACCTCTTCATCACCTCAAGGTATGTCAATGTCTTAACGAATTATCCAGAAACGAAATGGAAGCCACACTTGACAGCTAAAGACTAAGCTCTTTTCGTACTCGATCAAAATCCTCTTGAGTTCTGATCTCTCCCAAGTATGAGATTGGTTTTCCTTGCTCAATCACGGCTTCTAGCATCTCCATTCTCTCCACCATTTCACGCTTTTGTTCTTCATTAAAGCCGCAAGTCTCACCATCTTTCATTGTATCTTGCAATAGCTGGGACAGTTTCTCTCTTTCATCTTGCGTCTTGATTTTGTCAAGGCGTCCTTTGCTGTCCTCGCTGAATGTCTTCTTGGCTTGGGGAAGATGTCTCCAATAATATTGGTGGCGTAAGGAGAAAATATTGTCAGGCTTCTTGTTGGGGAAAGAGAGTCCATTGTCAATAGCAACAGCGCTTTTCCCTTTCACCAGCAAATTTTTTAGATGGCGATCTTGATTTCCAATGAGGAAATCGAGGATGATCATCCTCTCAAACCGGTCTTGATCCAGAACATTTGAAAGCTTTCCCTGGAATATCCGCAAATACACTTTCTTCAAGAAATGAGGAAGGTAACTGGGTATACGAAATGCTCTCTCTCCAGATTTTGTTCCCTCCACAAAAAGCTGGCAGGATCCAATCTTCTCCTTGGTATCACCTGAGAAGACATTGCTTGTAAAAGTTTCCAGCTTCGTAATAGGGACAACATTTAGACTGATAAATGCATCGACAGCACTGGCCCCGACTTCATTCAGATAGCATTGATCTCGATTGATGTTGCCATTTGGAGAAACTTTGGGAAATATCCTCTTGAGAATACGTTCAATTTTTGAAATTGTCTTCGGAGAGTTTTCTGATGTCCCCTCTTCATCAAAGGGCTTAAAAACCACCATCTTCTTTCCAAATCGATCCAACCCAAAATAGGATCCATTGTGTCCCTCAGCAATAGACTCAAACTCAACCCCAAGTTTTACTGCCAGCCTCACCTTTTCCACCTTCATCGCATATTCAGTCAGAGAGACCTGTTTAGTTTGTGGTTCTGGGGCTAAGACTTCTTCGATCTCATTGCTAATACATTCCCCGCGGTTGTAAATATTGCGACTTAGGGGTTTCAAAGTTTCAAAAAACAACTTCTGTATTGCACCTTGGTTAGAGTTATCCACCTTTATCTGTTTAAGAGTATTGGTGATTACACTTTTTACTTCCCTCTGCACTTTGGCATGGAAAAAAAAGTTATAGACCTTATCCCAAAAGCTGTTCATTTCCACTAAGTGGTCGTTTTTAACGATAAAACGTTGGCCACGCTTCCTATCGATCAGCTTTTTCAAGTTATCCCGCACCCCAGAATCAATCGTTCCGGAGAGAAAAATATTTGTATTAACTAACATGACTTTCCATTAAAGTAGGTGTAAATTTTATAAATAACCAATAATATTATCATAATGCTTTAATTGTATAATAATATTATAAAGATCACATAAAGATTGTGTTTACGTTTATTAAACTAAACTTTGCCCATCTTGTTTACCCTGTCTTCCGAGAGAGTTGGCCCTCAGTAGGTTAATTTTTATTGGGTCTAGCATGAAGTAGGGCCCAATAATCGGAGTCAGAGCTCCAATTCCAATTTAATCCATGTTCTTTCGAATTGGAGCTCTGACCCTCCGCAGATAATGGACAGGTTGTTATTAACCAGCAAAGCGCAGAGCTTTTGGGATTGAAAGGTGGGGCAAAGGAACCGCAGGGATAAGAGGATGCGACGATAGATGACTTTGGAAAACCCAGGGCGAGCATAAAGTTGCCGCTCGGGTTTCGTCAACAAAAACTTGTTCCGAGGCTGATTTTGTGCTAGACTGTCCCTTTTAAAGATGAGTGTTTAGGATCGGATGAAGTACCGACTATATGTAGACGAGGTTGGAAATCCTGATTTCGGAAGCTGTCACAACAATAACCATCGTTTTCTTAGCCTGACCGGTGTGATTCTCGATCTCGAGCACGTGCAAAACTTCGTGCATCCTGAAATGGAGAAGCTAAAGGAGGGTTTTTTCGATCATCATCCGGATGATCCACTGATTTGATTCTTCATCGCAAGGAAATCCTGAATGGGAAGCCTCCATTCGAAAAGCTGAGAGATGAACAGATTCGAGTGGAGTTCAATAAGACCTTTCTGGGACTGCTGATGTCTTGGGACTATACGGTTATTACGGTCTGCATCGATAAGCGCATGCACAAAGAAAAGTACACCGAGTGGCGGTTTGAACCTTACCACTACTGCTTGGAAACCTTGCTTGAACGTTACCTGTACTTTTTGGATTCTGTGGGTCAGAGAGGAGACGTGATGGCCGAGTCCCGTGGGGGCAAAGGAGGACCGGCAGCTCAAGGATGTCTACGTGAGGCTATGGGAGAATGGTACCCATTACGTCAATGGAGAGCGCTTTCAGTCACGGTTCACCAGCAAACAGCTCAAGATCAAAGCAAAATCGAATAATATCAGCGGCCTGCAGTTAGCAGACATTGTTGCGCATCCCAGCAGAAACGAAATCTTGCATGAGCGGGGGCTTCTGGAGCGCGACATTGCGCCTTTCGCGGAGAACGTAATTAAGATTCTTCAGAGGAAGTACTATGTCCAGCATGGCAAGATGCATGGGAAGAAGTTCCTGTAAAAGGGCAAAAAAAAAGGCCTTGCGGCCTCGATAGCTTTCGCTATCCACCTCCAGTCTCCTGGATTAGCCCTATTATACCAATATTCCGAATTTTTCTGCAAGGGCTACAAAGAATTTTTGCAAAATATTTACAATCAGCTATTTACAGTTCCTTTACCGAGCATTCGGTGGTTAGCAATGCTGTAGCCGAACTTTTGGTATGTGTCGATGCATCGTGCCTAGCAACTTTAAAGGAAAGGGGCCCCTTTCTTTTCAACCCTATATAATGACGCTTACAACATGAGTAGATCCCAAGAACAATCGATTAAGGAACGCATTCGGACACTATCAAAAGAACGAGATCTCACTTTTGCTGATTTACGGAACATCAATTTCAAATTTATTAAATCTTAACATTTCGATGTTAGAATGTTAGGCATAGATTGAAGGTAAAATGGATTCACCAACGATTTAGGGCATTGCGAAAGGCGCAATGTCCAACTAAAAAACAGCAACTACCTCAACTTTATGAGAAGTTGCCAATCTAAAACTTTCACAAAGGTGCATAGTCCAACAAATACTTAAGGAGGAACAATGACAGTTACAGATAAAAACCCAGAACTACCATTTTCTCTAGATGCTAGCTTCACGGATGAGGAGTTTCTTTCTCTCGAATCTAGATCCAAGACTCAATTCTATCGTCAGGCAAACCTGGAACATAGGGTGCCTCTCGTAACTCGACTGAACTCACTGGGCATGAAGCAAATGACACCCACAATATCTGGTCCCTCTATAATTTCTCCTCTTATGGATATTGCAACAAAACATGAGATTATCATTAATTATCTAAAACATTTGAGGGAAACAAGTCGATTGTTCACACGGGAGGAGTTTCAAAGTTTTTCAAAAAACAATAAGTGGTTAAAGAAATCCGGTATTGATCGCCTATTGGGCAGCGATCATCTCTCGGTAAAGATTACAGAGCTCGGACTAAAGTACCTAAAAGTTCCCAGGAAACTCGTTGTTATGAAATCCCCAATAGATGATCAATCTCTTGTAGTGAAAGGATGGCAATATGGTGAGGGTCTATATGATCTTGACTCTGACCAACTTGAAGTCTACGCTGAACAGATAAAAAGCACTGAACGTAATTTGAGACGAGAAGAGATTGACGAATTAATTAAGCTAATTGCATCAGCAAATTTTGTTGACTTGTGGCCGCAAAATTTTGTGATTACAAAAGACAATATTTATGTCATTGACACAGAATTCAAATCTTTTAATGGTCGTATTGAGTGGGCAAAAATGACTCGGTTCTTATCAATCATTAAACCTGAAGACGAAACTTATTTTAACCGACAAGTAGAAGAAAAATGTAGTAAACCAAACAAAAAAGATGACTTGAATTGTAAAGGTTACAATGAAATAAAAAATACTCTGCGGATGATAAGCAACTTTGCTGAAGACAACAAACTCGAGAAAAAAGAGGTCAAACTCAAGCAAAAACTCGAGAAAATTGTGGCAGACTACCGACGCGTAGGAGAGGATGAAGTGGGAACACGCTGGCTTCGTCCAAGAACATTTACTTTTCCCCTGGGTGAAGTCATAAGCGAAAAGTTCCGCTAGCTCTAGACCTCTAATTCTTATCTAAATAAACTCCATTCCAAGTCGTGTTCTCATATTCTATAACCTCTTCTGTTTTTCCCCACCCGCCAGCTTCCAAATTGGGAAAGGGGCCGGGGCTGGGGTGAAACGAATGGACCAAAAACAGACAATTTTACTTTCGATAATCCCCGAAGTTTCTTGTCCCAAAAATATAACAACACAAAGACACAAACACACTTTTACGCA
>JAAKFP010000199.1 GCA_011065005.1 Chlamydiota bacterium
TCTCTTTTTTTCGCGATGATCACCCTTTTTTGTGGCCGCCCCATGCATGCCGCGGAAGATTGTTGCTACGCGGTTTCTTCTATAGAACTATACGACGTCCTGGGATATGCCCTTGAAAACCAATGGGATATCAATATCGCACAAGAAGAGGTCCGACGACAATATGGCATCTCTCAAAGAGATAGTGGGCCCTTCGATCCTGTCTTTGACACCTCTATTGCATACACCTGGCAGCATCAAGTGCAGGACCTAGCAATAAAAACAAATAAAGATGGCAACATCGTCACGCAACAAGCCAGCCTCAATAAACTGGCACGGGTTGGAACAACCTACTCCCTCAACGCCACGGTAGAGCGGGAATTGAATCCAATCTTTGCCTTCACGGACCCTTTTCGTCGCACAAACACCTTCAACCTCGCCTTTGTGATCGATCAACCTCTTCTTCGTCGCTTCCGTGATAATATTGAAGCAACCCAAGAAAAAGTTTCTGTCCTAGAACTGCAAGCAATCAAATGGGAAGCAATCCATACCATCTCGACGCAAATTCGCATTGCAGTCAACAGTTATTGGGAGTTAGTCGCGACAAAAGGGCTGCTCAAAATACGACAGGATTCCCTACAACGACTGGACAACCTTGCTGATTCCACAGAACGGCTGGTCGAGAGGGGACAGCTTGCCAAATCGGAACTCAATCAGCAATACGCCGAAGTGTCAAAAGAAAAACGACGTAGTGCCGATGCTGAACAACAGGTCTATGCGGCTTTCAACAATCTTCTCCTGTCAATGGGCGCCAATCAGTGCGATTTTACACTCTCTTCCCCCGATCTGGCTCTTGAAGAGTTTCCAATCACGAGTAACAACAAATCGATACTCTCTGTTAATCGTCTTGTTGACGAGGCGACACACCAACGATTGGATCTTCTTGCAGCGCAAATAAGAATCAATAGCGCCGATTTGCTGCTCCGGTCCGCAAATAATACGGTTCTTCCTGAGATGAACGTGCGTCTCGGTACAAATGTGATCAATCATGAAATCAATCGTAAAGCAAAACCATTTTACTCGTCTGTGATTAGCGAACGCCCCGAAGTGGAACTGTTTGCGGCTCTCGACTTTTCGATTCCTTTCTACAATGATGAGGCATTAGGCGAAAGGCGGCGACGTCGTGCCGAAAAATATCAATCGTTTCTGGGAGAGGCTGAACTAATGGCATCCATTCGCTCAGATGTCGCAACGGCATTGCGTGACCACTATGCTCTTTTCGAACAAATCCAGGCAGCAGACGAATCGGTTAAGTGGTACGAAAAAGCGTTGAGAGATGAAGTCGATCGGATGAAGGAGGGATTAAGTACCCTCTTTATTGTGATCGATTTTGAAAATCGTTTAAGCGACGCCCTCACCGACCGCGTGCTCGTCTACAGAAATTTTGCACAAAACATTGTCGACCTCCTTTTTTTAACAGGAAAACTGATTATTCCCTGTGAAAATAGCGACCGAGTGATGATCGCCAACGTCCGTTCTTTGGAGGCGCTCAATGAAAGATGAAATTCGCCGGTCGATCCGACGTCTATCCTCTCCGGAACAGATTGATCAGATGCTGAACCTAGCCCAACCGATCCCCTGGTACCCTATTGTGTGTGTCTTCATTCTGATCATTGCAACGCTGGTCTGGTCATTTGTAGGACGGATCCCCACAGAGGTAACGGGCCGAGGGATTTCTCTGAGCCCTAAAGGGGTCTTTAGCATCCAATCTAATACAAATGGCACCGTCACAGACATAAGAATCGCAGAAAGGGATGTCCTCAAAGCAGGAGACTATATTGCTACGATATACAATCCGAAACAGAAGGCTATTCTCACGGAAATTGAATCGACCCTCTTTAAAATCGTTCAACTGGAAAAGGAACTTGTAATGCTTGAAGAGAGGCTGGTGTCACGGCAATCCCTCTACGAAGAGGGTTTGGTTGCAAAAACAGTGGTTGAAGATACACAGTCGAACGTCTATGTAAAACAGATCGCCATCGAAGATTCGAAAGCAAAGATAGAAAATCTCCTTTCGGAACTCGAAGAGACCTCTTCAGCAGGACATGAGGAGGCCTTTGACAAAGAGGAAGTTCTCGAAACGTTGAAGAGTGGACAAGACCTTCAAAAGCTTGAGGACCAGCTCTCGAAAGTGTACGCTCCCGCAGATGGCACTGTCCTGGAAGTGTTGGTCGACGAGGGAGACTTGGTCGACAAAAAAAGAAACCTCGTCTGGATGGAATATCCCAAAGGGACGGAAGAGAAGGAACTGTTCTACACCTACCTTCCTGTTCAATTCGGCAGCAAGGTGCTCCCGGACATGCCTGTGCGTATCGAGCCGGCAATCGTTAACCCGCGGGAATATGGGTCGATCTTAGGCACAGTCAAAGAGGTCTCTCCCTATACCGTCTCAGAAGAGGAGATGCTCGCAACCTTACGGAACCGCCAACTTGTCAACTACATGATGGAGGGATCACCAGCAGTGGTGGAGGTGATCGTAAAGCCAGAAGTGGATGAGACAACAGCAAGCGGCTATGCATGGACCTCAAAAGATGGTCCTCCGTTCCGCATTCCCACAGGGACGGTCTGTGAGGTGAAAATCACCGTCGAAGAACAGCCTCCTATCTCCTACCTGATTCCACTCTGGAAGATCAAACCGACATATGAAGAAAAACCATGAATGAGTCGATACGTGCAGCAATAGAGGGATGGAGGAGAAAGGTAAAAACGCCTCGCGTCATTCAGATGGAGGCTGTCGAGTGCGGCGCAGCAGCGTTGGCTATCCTCCTCGGATACTACGGTCGCTATGTCTCGCTTGAAGAACTCCGGCTGCAGTGTGGTGTGTCACGTGATGGAGTCAACGCCTTCAATATGGTACAAGCGGCGGAGCACTATGGTCTCAAAGCCGATGGCTATCGCGTCGAGATCAAAGACCTCGACCAGGTGACTCTCCCCGCAATTCTCTTCTGGAATCACAATCATTTTGTCGTACTCGAGGAAATTCAAAAGGATCGCGTTTACATCAACGATCCCGCTATCGGTCCCACATGGGTCTCTCATGAAGAGTTTGCCCGCCGCTACTCCCCCATCGTTTTGCAGATGACCCCAACACCTGACTTTAGAAAAGGGGGTAAACCCCACACCCTTTGGAGTGATATCAAAGAAAGACTCCTCCCTTTCCGCGAAGCGATTGCCTTTCTACTCTGTGCACAACTTCCCCTCGTTCTCCTTGGCCTGGCCCTCCCCGTCCTTTCACAAATCTTCATCGATAAGATTCTCGGCGAGTCGATCCTCTCGTGGAGATGGGGATTCCTGGGAATATTGGCCGCTGTAATGCTCCTAACAGGAGGACTCACTTGGCTCCAGGGGCGATTCCTCAACAAACTCCACATCCGCCTTAACGTCTACTTTTCATCCTCGTTCCTCTGGCATATTTTGCAGCTTCCGATGCAGTTCTTCACCCAGCGATTCGGTGGAGAGATCATCAACAGGATGCACCTGAACACCAACGTCGCTCAGGTTCTCACAGGACAGGTAGTCATCACCGTCATCAATCTACTATTTATCGCTCTATATGCCCTGATTATGCTTCAGTATGACGTCCCCATTACTCTGATAGGAATCGGCGCTGCAATCTTTAACATGACAATGATTATGATGATTGCACAGATACGGATGAACGCCTATGCCCGCATGCAGCAGGAGCAGGCAAAAACCGTTGGAGTCTCCCTCGATGCCATCTCACACATCGAAACGATGAAAACGACTGCCAATGACCCCTTCTTTTTCTCGCGGATCGCCGGGTACTATACGAAAAACATCAACGCCCTCCAAGATATCGGCGAAAAAGATGTGTGGCTCTCTTCGTTCTCGAGATTATCACAACGGCTAGCCACGGTGGTTCTCCTTGGATTTGGCTGCTGGAGGGTGATGCATGGCAACCTGACGATTGGTATGCTTATTGCCCTACAACTCCTCCTGAACAATTTCCTCCGCCCCTTCGGGCAACTCGTCAATTTTGCGATGCGTATTCAATCGTTTCAAATTGACTTGACCCGCCTCAATGACGTGCTCAAAAATAAAAGGGATCCCCTCGTTCTCGAACGGCCTCAGGAGACAGAAGAGGACCGGAAGCTCAAGGGCAACCTTGAGATGCGCAAGGTCTCTTTTGGCTACAGCCCCCTTAGCGAACCCTACATCCAAGATTTTAACGTCTCGATCACTCCAGGGAAGAGGGTCGCCCTTGTTGGCACCGTCGGTTCAGGGAAATCGACCATTGCCAAGTTGGCAAGCAGCCTCTACTCTCCATGGACAGGGGAGATCACCTACGATGAAAAACCGATCCACACCATCCCCCGGAGCCTTTTTGCCGCTTCAATAGGCCATGTGGACCAGGAGATCTTCCTCTTTGGCGGAACTATTAAGGAGAATCTCACCCTTTGGAAGCCCGAGATCAGTGACGAGATCATCGAAGAAGCCGTACGCGATGCCTGCATTCACGAAGATATCATCGCCCTAGCGAAACACTATGAAACACCCCTCATTGAAGGGGGGCGCAATTTCAGTGAAGGGCAGCGGCAGCGTCTCGAAATTGCGCGCGCACTGATCAACCATCCATCACTCCTTATTTTGGACGAAGCGATGAGTGCTGTCGACTCCAATACCGAAGAGGAAATCCTAAATAACCTCAAGAAAAGAGGATGCAGCTTGCTCATCATAGCCCATCGCTTCAGCACTATCAAAGACTGTGATGAAATCATCGTTCTCGACAACGGAAAAGTAGTACAGCGGGGAACCCACGAGCAGCTCAAAGCTGTACCTGGGGCCTACCAAACGTTGGGAGGCTTTACGAATGGTTAAACAACTCGAAAGCGCTCTTGAAGAGCTGAATACCCTCTTTTCACAACACCCCCATGAAGTACGCTTCCCCGCGAAAGGAACACCTCTGAATCGTGCCTGCGACATCATCGGACAAGCGATGGCGCACCCCTTTACGCCCCCAACAGAAGCCACCGAAAGCCTCGATGACATCTGTAGAGCTTCCGGAGTCCGTTACCGTAATGTAGTTCTCGATCACAACTGGTGGCAAAAAGATCGAGGCCCCTTGCTCGGATTCCTCAAAGAGACCCAAGACCCCATAGCCCTTGTGTATGACAAAAAAAAACAATATTTCA
>JAAKFP010000002.1 GCA_011065005.1 Chlamydiota bacterium
TCGTGTAAAATCCACGTCTTTTCCTATGTTTAATGTTTATCTGTTTTGGAGATCCCTCCTTGAAAGAGATCTCCTCAAACGGTTTTTCTTATGCCCTTCCTGCTAAGGGCTCGTGCAGAAATAACTTCCGCATTTCTGCTAACACATCATCTTCATCTGCTTTGTTGCAAATCCTTGAAAACTAACAAGTTGTCTGCGAATTTGCGCCTCGCATCTGAAGCGCTAAGTCACCAGAAACGCACAACTTATTTTTGCACGAGCCCTAATGCTGGTTCCTTCGATGCCATAAAGACAAGAAAGTCCACGATACGGGCAGCATATCCCATCTCATTATCATACCAAGCAACAATTTTGTAGAATGTGTCGTTAAGGGCTATTCCGGCGTCTTTATCGAATATCGAAGAGTATGTGCTTCCAATGAAGTCAGAGGACACGAGTGGTTCATCGCAGTAGGACAGTATGCCTTTCATTTCCCCTTCTGCCGTTTTCTTCATTGCACTGCAGATCTCGCCATATGATGTTGACTTACTCAAGCGAACTGTGAGATCGACAACGGAAACGTCTGCTGTAGGAATACGGAATGCCATTCCTGTAATTTTGCCTTTCACTTCGGGAATACACAACCCGACGGCTTTTGCTGCTCCAGTGGAAGCGGGAATAATGTTTTGCGTTGCGCTTCTACCACTTCGTAAGTCTTTTGCAGAAGGACTATCTACAGTAGGTTGTGTTGCAGTGACTGCATGTACTGTTGTCATCAACCCTTCTTCGATGCCAAAATTATCTAGCAGGACTTTCACAATGGGCGCTAAACAGTTTGTTGTGCAGGAGGCGTTGGAGAGGATGCGGTCTGTTTCGGGATTGTAATTGTTGTGATTTACTCCCATAACAAAGGTGGGTATCTCCCCTTTGGCAGGTGCTGAAATGATAACTCGCTTTGCTCCGGCTGTGAGGTGTTTTTCGGCCAACTCCGGTTTTGTAAAAAGACCGGTGGATTCGACGACGTAGTCAACACCCAAATCTTTCCACGGTAGCTGTGCTGGGTCTTTTTCAGAAAATACTAGGGTCTTTTTTCCATTGACGACTAGGCTATTCCCTTCGACCTTAACGTCTTGGTTAAAACGACCGTGTGTGGAATCGTATTTTACGAGATAGGCCAAATTATCGCAGGGCACTAGATCGTTGATAGCGACGATATTCAGGTCGCTGCGTCCTGCTGCCAGGCGAAATACTAGTCTTCCAATCCGACCAAATCCATTGATAGCAATATTAACAGTCATGACTTTCCTCCAATAATGTTCTTTGAGCGTTGATTTTGCGGCTCATTTATCGCTAGCATAATCAAGTCAGTAGCTAATGTAAAGAGGAAAGAATCCTCGGATTTCGAATTTGAAGTAAAGCGTAAACCTCTAGAGTTTAGGCTCATAAAATGAAAGGGACTATTCCTCAAGGTATTCAATAAAGCACGTTTGGGCATTATCCCCTACGCGTTTTGTATTTCTGATGATTCGAGTGTAACCTCCCTTTCGAGAAGCAAACCGTGGTCCTAGCTCATCAAAGAGCTTGTTAATGGTGAATCGATCATCATTGTATGATATGGTGTTCCCCTCCCGAGCAGATCTCGCGTCCTTTGTTGTTAGAGGATTAAATCGTATCATCATCTGACTTATAGCGCGGCGTCGGCTGGCAAGTGTATTGCTTTTCGCTAGAGTGATCATCCGATCTGCATAGCGGCGGAGTAGCTTTGCTTTAGGCAGTGTTGTTTTAATGCGCCCATTTATGATTAGAGATTTCAACATATTAGCCATTAAACAACGTCGATGGGACGAAGTGCGATTGAGTTTATGTTTATCTTTTAAGTGTCTCATTTGATACCTTCAAAATTATTCTTCATTTGTTATTGGGAATTCTGCTTTTGGATGCATCTCCTGGTACTCTTGGACTTTCTCCTTAACGTTATCTAGGGTGATTCCATATTTAGTCAAGTCCATACCCAGTGACAGCCCCATTTCATGAAGCTTGGCTTTGATTTCATTGAGTGACTTTTTCCCGAAATTTCTGAACTCTAACATACGTCGTTCAGGTATCGAAACGAGCTCAGCGATGGTTTCAATGTTCGCACCGCTTAGGCAATTTGTTGATCTGACGGAAAGCTCAATTTCATCGATACGAAGTGAGAGTTTTTCCATGATTTCATCTTTATCGCCGTCCCCTTCTTCTTGCACTTCTTCGAAGGCTAGGGTATGCGTTTCGATTTTGTTGAAGACGTCGAAGTGTTTGAGGGCGATTTGCGCAGCAAACCCGATAGCTTCTGTCGGAGTTATCCTTCCGTCAGTTGTCACTTCTAGGACGAGCCGATCGAAATCGGTATCCTGGCCAACTCGAGTATTTTCGACAAAATAATGGACTAGGTGAACGGGTGAGAATGCGGCATCGATAAGAATCTCGTCGGCGGTCTTGTCGGAAACATCGTGTCTTTCAGAGGGAACATATCCTTTTCCAAAAGCAACGCGCAGATCTATCTGCTTCTTCATTGGTTTGGTGACTGTGAAAAGATGGAGATTGGGGTTGACAATATCAAAACTGCCCTCATCGATGATGTCCCCAAATTTTATCTCAACTTGGCCATTATTGTTGTTGAGGTCATCCTGGGTAATTTCTAGAACTTTTGTTAGAATACGTTGCTCGCGGGAATTTACGGTTTCATCCATGGGAAGTTTACGTAGCAAAGCACCTTTGAGGTTTAAGATGATGTTGGTCATGTCCTCTACGATGCCATCGATCGCCATGTACTCATGGGGAACTCCCTCAAGGCGGCATGCGATAATCGCTGGGGCTTCCAGAGCGGTCAACATCAAACGCCTCATTGAATTTCCAAGGGTATGCCCAAATCCCCTTTCAAACGGTTCGGCTACGAATCGAGCAAACGTATCTGTTGCTGTGTTTTCCTCTAGTTCGATTTTCTCAGGCATTTCAAATTTGCCATATCTGACACTCATGAAGCATCTCCTAATAATGACTTGTTAATTGTGAGGCTTTATGCCTTCACTGATAAATTAACCCAGGTTTCTTATCCTGGGGGTAAATTTACGTAAGCATCCTAACTCACGAAGGATGATTTCAACTGTTAAACGCGGCGACGCTTACGTGGACGGCAACCGTTGTGTGGCACGGGGGTTTTATCTCGTATCGCGGTCACTTGAAGCCCTGCACTTAGTAAGCCTCTTACGGCTGATTCACGACCTGCTCCGGGCCCTTTGAGGTTCACTTCAATCTCTCTCATTCCGTATCCCATAGCAATTTTAGCGGCTTCCTGGGCGGCGACTGTCGCTGCGAATGCTGAGGACTTTCTCGATCCCGAGAATCCAACTTTTCCTGCGGTTGCCCAAGCGATTACTTTTCCTGCGGGGTCAGAGATGGAAACGACCGTATTGTTAAACGTTGCTTTTACATGTCCAATACCAGCTGGCACATGTTTTGCTACTTTCTTTTTCGTTTTTACTGAACTTTTTTTGCTTACGCTTTGTTTTGCCAAGGTTATAATCTCCTGTTAATTACTTTTTCCTACCGGCTACGGTCTTTTTTCTACCTTTTCTTGTTCTCGCATTGGTTTGTGTGCGTTGGCCACGTACCGGCAATCCGATTCGGTGTCGAAGGCCTCGATAGGTGTGGATACTGATTAATCGTTTGATGTTGTTTTGCACTTGTCGGCGCAGATCTCCTTCAACAGCGTATTCGGATTGTAGGTGGCTGTTGATCCTCGCGATGTCATCCTGAGTAAGTTGTCTTGCACGCATATTGGGGTCGAACCCCAGGGTTTCGACGATATCTTTCGCTCGACTCAGTCCTATTCCAAAAATGTAAGTAAGGCTAATTACGAGCCTTTTATTGTCTGGTATATCTGTACCAATTACTCGTGGCATTGATCTCTCCTAAAATTTCTCATAAAATAGTAACAAATTTTCACATATATCGCAAAGGTTTATCCACCATATGTTTAACTTTACCGCCCTCTAAATCGTCCTCGTTTCATGAAGCCGTCATATCGTTTCATTAAGAGGTGGGATTCAATTTGCTTCATGGTATCTAAAACTACTCCTACTAAGATGAGTAGGGCTGTTCCTCCAAAGAAATAGCTGATGGTTTGTGGAACGCCTAGCATCCTACCCATAATTGTTGGCAGGATGGCAATGAGTGCTAGGAATACGGCTCCGAGAAGTGTTATCCGATTCATTGTGTGTTCGAGGTACTCTTGTGTGGGTTTTCCTTGTCGGATTCCGGGGATAAAGGCGCCATTTTTCTTCATATCGGAGGCAATTTGGTCTGGTCGGAATTGTGTTGCGGTCCAGAAGTAGGTGAAGAAGATGATTAGCAGGACAAATAGTATGATGTATGACATCGATCCGGGTGTTATCCAGCTGACGGCGACGCCTAGCCAGTTGCCTTGTCCGATGAATGCTGCAAGGGTAGCGGGAAACATGAGTAGTGAGGAGGCGAAAATAACGGGAATGACTCCGGCGTAGTTAATCTTTAGTGGGATGTAGGAGTTACCTCCTTGCATTTCTTTTCTACCGACGACCCGTCTAGCGTATTGTAGGGGAATGCGTCTATGGCCTTGTATAATTAGGATTGTTCCGATTGTGACAAATACGAAGACTCCGAGTAGGACAGCTACGGTGGCGAAATTCATTTGGCCGGCTTCTTGTGAGTCGAGGTTGAGTTGTTGGATAATCATTCCAAAGGCTGTGGGGAGTTGGGAGATGATCCCTAACGAGATGATCAGGCTCATGCCGTTGCCTATTCCCTTTTCGGTAATTTGTTCACCGATCCACATGAGAAATACTGTTCCTGTTGTCATTGTGAAGACGGTAATCATGAAGAAGAGAAGCGGGATGCCGAGTAGTTGTATGTTCAGGAGGTCACCGTCGATGATTCCGGGTCGGGAGATATTCATTTGGATAGCGTATTTTGCAAAGAGTGTTGACTGGATGACTGCTAGCACCACTGTGAGGAATCGTGTCAATTTGTTTATTTTTCGTCTTCCTTGAGCGGGATTTTCGCGAACTTCACGTTGTAGTGAGGGCCACAGAGCGACGAGTAGTTGCATGATGATGGATGCTGAGATGTAGGGAACAACTCCGAGGGCTATGACGGTCATTTGGGAGAAGGCGCCACCTGAGAATATGTCGACCATTTGGAAGAGGTTTTGCCCTCCTCCTGTTGCATGCCGAAAGAAGCTTACGGCGATTTCGCCGTTTATTCCTGGAACGGGAACGAATCCTCCGATGCGGCAGACTGCTAGCAGAAGAAATGTGAACAGAATTTTCGTCCGCAACTCGGGGATAGAAAAAACTCTTTGCAAAGCTTGGTTCATAGTTTACTCTTTTTCTCCGACAGTAAATGGAATTTTTGCTTTTTGTAATTTATCACGTGCACCGCTAGAAATCGCATCGACATTTATGGTGACTTTTTTTGTCAGTTCGCCTTTTCCTAAGACTTTGACTCCTACTATTTTCCCATTGATATAACCGTGTTGTCGTAGAGTTTCCTCATTTACGATATCGCCATCATTGTACAGTTTTTCAATTTGGCCAAGGTTAATTGCATCAAAAACTTTACGGAAGCGGGCGTTACTGAAACCGCGAATTGGCAATTTCATAAAAAGGCGAAATTGTCCCCCTTCGTACCCGAGTCGGCGTTTATATCCGGATCGAGATCCGGCACCTTTTTCCCCTCGCCCGCAAGTTTTGCCCATGCCGGAGCCTATACCTCTTCCGACGCGTTTGCGACCTTTTCTTTCTTTTTTTGTATTCTTAAGATTATTGAGTTTAAGCATTTTTACCTCTACTCTTTCGGATCTCATCACGAGTTACAAGCTGACCTAGAGCTTTAAAAGTGGCTTTCACTTGGTTTATGGGGTTATTCGCTCCTAAGTTTTTTGCCATGATATCTTTGATTCCTGCCATTTCGAGTACGGCACGAACTTTTGATCCGGCAATTACTCCTGCGCCTTGAGGGGCGGGTCTCAAGAGAATTTTTGCACCGTCCCATTCAACGATTATTTCATATGGGATGGTGGTTCCTTCCATTGAGAACGTTTGCAGGTTTTTGCGAGCGGCTTCACCTCCTTTTTTGATGGCGTCGGTCAATTCGTTAGCTTTTGCAAACCCGTATCCGACTTTGCCTTTACCATCACCAACGAGGATGAGGGCGGAGAAGCTAAACTTGCGGCCACCTTTCACTACTTTAGAGCAGCGATTAATGTAGAGAACCTTTTCTTCTAGTTCGCTTGATTCTTTTTCTTTGGGCTGTCTGCCAGTTTGTTTTGCCATTGATTTATCCTAGTCTTTTAGGCTTTATGTTGTTATTCATTAAAATTTTAACCCTGCTCCACGTGCAGCGTCGGCTAATTCAGCGAGAATTCCATGATATTTATGTGGACCTCGGTCGAAGATAACTTCTTTGATATTTTTCTTTTGTGCGAGTTCTGCGATTTTTTCACCGAGTTTTCGCGCTGAGTTTTTGTTTTTCGAATTAAATTCCGTTTTACGGAATTCTTTAGCGCGTGTAGATGTCGAGGCGAGGGTTTTTCTCTCTTCATCGTCGATGAGTTGGACTTCTATATGAGCGTTGCTTTTGACGACGGAGAGCCTGGGTTTCAGGCTATTACCTTTGAGGTATTTTCTTACCCTCATGGATCGTTTTTTGCGCAAAATTTTCTTTTTAAGTTCTATCGTTTTCATAATACCCTTTTAACTTTTAGCTGCAGATTTTCCAGCTTTTCTTCGGACATATTCTCCAACATACCGTATCCCTTTCCCCTGATATGGTTCGGGTGGTCGAATCGCTCGAATTGTTGAAGCAAACTGTCCAATTTGTTGTTTATCGATACCGGTGATGATAATCTTGGTATTTTTTTCGATCTTCACTTCAATGCCGGCAGGGATAGCTATCAGTGTTGGGTGGGAAAGGCCAACCTGTAGGTTAAGGTCATTGCCTTGCACTGCGGCCCTGAAGCCTACTCCGATCATTTCTAATTGCTTTTCAAACCCCTGAGTGGTTCCGTGAACCATATTTGCGATGAGTGTTCGGTAGAGTCCGTGGAAATTGCGCATATTGGTTGTTTTCGCATCTGGGGATACTATAATATTGTTGTCTTCGACTTTGACAATGATCCCATCTCTTATGTCTTGTTCAATGAGGCCTTTTGGCCCTTTGACAGAGACTGTTGATCCTGAGATTTTTACTTCAACACCACTTGGTACTGGAATTGGAAGCTTACCTTTACGTGTCATGATATATTCTCCTATCCTATAATTACCAAACGAGGCAAATGAGTTCGCCGCCAATTTTTAATTTAGTAGCTTCTGCTCCAGAGATAACGCCTTGCGAGGTCGAGAGTATTGTCAACCCTAGTCCTCCGTAGAAGCATGGGATGTCATCATGTCTGACGTACTGTCGCAGCCCTGGTTTAGAGATTTTTTTCAGCCCTTTAATCACGGGATTTCGTCCTTCGCTATATTTCAGAAAGATTCTAATCGTTCCTCTTTGTTCATTCTCTTTTTTTACAAGGAAGTTCTCAATAAAACCTTCGTTTTTGAGTATTTGCGTAATACTTCCCTTCATTTTACTCCAGTGGACATCAACATAGCGGTGTTGGGCCATTATTGAGTTTCGTATCCTTGTGAGCAAATCGGCTACTGGATCACTTATTGCCATGAGTCTTCTCCTATAAATTTTATAAGGTTACCGTTACTGGCAAGTTACTAAACGGCATTCCAAGTAATCTTAAGAGTTCGATACTCTCTTCATCATTTGTAGCACTTGTAACAAATGTAACGTGCATACCTTGTGAACGTTTAACCTCGTCGAGGTTGAGTTCAGGAAAAATCTGTTGGTCTACGAGACCAATAGTGATGTTTCCATTTCCATCGCCTTTAGGTTTAAATCCTCTAAAGTCGCTAATCCGCGGGCATACGATATTGTAGAATCGGTCGATGAAGTCATACATTCGCTTGCCGCGTATGGTCACTTTTATTCCGATGGGCGACCCTTCGCGCAATTTAAAGTTTGCGATAGACTTTTTTGCTTTTGTGAGAATGGGTTTTTGCCCTGAAATCAGGGTGAGTTCATTGACACAATCTTGCATTGCGTTTTTATCTTTCGAGGCTTCGGCGATTCCCATATTGATGACTACTTTCCTAAGTTTAGGGATCATCATCATGTTGCTGAAGTTGAACTTTTTTTGAAGCTCACCTTTGATTGTTTCTTTGTATCTTTTCTTTAACCTTGACATGGTACTCAACTTACTTCTTTATAATGTTCCTGTTTTGTTATTCCGCGTTTTTCCGGATGTAACGGAAGGGGACGTCTGTATCGCCTTCTTTGTATACAAGCAATCGTTTTCCTTCTTTATCGAAACCCACGCGGAGTTTGCGTGGCTTTTCTTCATCGACGCAGAGAGCAACGTTAGAGATGTGTATTGGCTTTTCCAATTCAATGATGCCTCCGGAGGGGTTTTGTTCCGTACGTTTCACATGTTTCTTTTTTACGTTGACACCTTGTATTACGATTTTATCGTTTGTGCGAGAGAGCACGGAGCCAACGAGTCCTCGGTCATTGCCGCTGACGACCATGACTTTGTCACCTTTACGAATGCGTTTATTGTGGTTTGCAGTTTTTTTCATATTTTCCTCTTTCAGCTTAGATGACCTCAGGGGCGAGTGATACAATTTTTAAATAATTTCTTTCGCGCAACTCACGTGCTATGGGTCCAAACACCCTTGATCCTCGAGGATTTTTCTTTTCGTCGATGAGCACGCAGGCATTTGTATCAAATCGTAGTTTGGATCCGTCGGGCCGTTTTATGTAGTATTTCGTTCTGACAATTACGGCTTTGACGATTTCGCCTTTCTTAATTGGTCCATTCGGTTCCGCTTCTTGTACCGATCCAATAATCACATCGCCGACGCCAGCGTATCGTCGTCTTGATCCACCTAAGACTTTGAAGCATTTAATTCGTTTTGCTCCACTGTTGTCTGCGACTAGTAATTTTGATTCTTGCTGAATCATTTGTATTCTCCTTAAGGGAAATTCTTATAGGTCGTAAACCGACTTCTGTTAGTAATTATGCTTTTTCTTTTTCAACAATGCGCCATCTTTTGAGTTTTGAAAATGGTCTGGTTTCGGTGATAACAACTTCATCACCAATTTGCAGGTCGTTATTTTCGTTGTGGGCATAGTACTTTTTTGCTCGCTTTATGACTTTTCCATAAATTGGGTGTTTTATGGTTCTTTCCACTCGAACGACGGCTGTCTTTTGCATTTTATTGGAAACGACGACGCCTGTTTTGGTTTTTCTTGTCGTTTTGCCTTCTTGTTTCATGTATTCCTCAAATTATTTTGTTTGACGTACATTTGTTGTTCATAGGTCAGCGGGTTGCTCGTCGTACGTGGCTTTTGCCTTTTCGCAAATGATTGTTTTTAGTTTTGCAATATCTTTTTTCTTTTCTCTAAGCAAGTGAGGTTTTTCTAGTTTTTTTGCTTGTTTCATTTCGTTTTTAATCTCGAAGAGTTCATTTTTTGTCTCGATGACTGTCGCTTCCAGTTCTTCAATTGATTGATCTCGCAGATCTTTAGCTTTTAACATCGGACTACCTCAAACTTGTTGTACGCGTTCTACAAATCGCGTTTTAATTCCTAACTTAGCGGCAGCGCGTCGAAGGGCGCTTTGCGCTTGCTCTCGTGGCACGTTTCCCACCTCAAAGAGTATACGGCCGGGTCTAACGACGGCGACCCATTGGTCTATACTACCTTTCCCTTTCCCCATACGCACCTCTGCGGGTTTTTTTGTTATGGGTTTGTCGGGAAAGATTCGAATCCACACTTTACCACGGCGTTGAAAATATCGAGTGATGGCAACACGACATGCTTCAATTTGTTTATTTGATATCCATCCGCGATCTAGGGCTTGGATTCCATACTCGCCAAAATGGACAAAGTTTCCTGCCTTACTAAGCCCACGCATTTGTCCTTTTTGGGCTTTACGATGTTTTGTCTTTTTGGGCATCAGGGCCATGTTATGCACTCTCCTTCTTCATATGCTTTTCTTCACCACGGTTGATCCACACTTTAACGCCGATGGTGCCATATGTTGTTTCTGCTCGAGATGTTGCGTAGTCGATCTCGGAGCGGATCGTATGAAGGGGAACACTTCCCTCCTTGTAGCTCTCTTTGCGAGCAATTTCTGCTCCACCGAGTCGTCCGCCCACTTGGATTTTAATGCCAATGGCTCCGGCATCTATGGATGCTTGTAGTGCTTTTTTCATAGCTCGGCGGAAGGGTATTCGTCTTTTCAATTGATTTGCAATTCCATCAGCGACAATTTGTGCGTCGAGGTCGGGTCTTTTTACTTCTTCGACTTCGACCCAGACTTGTTTTCCTGTGAGCCTGAATAGTTCATCTTTGAGAAGATCAATTTCTGCGCCTTTTTTCCCGATGACTAGTCCGGGGCGAGCAGTAACGATGACCACTTCGATTTTATCACTCATTCTTCGAATACGAATTTTCGATGTTCCGACCATGGAGGTTTTTTTCATCAGGAATCTTCGAATCATACAATCTTCGATCAGAAATTCACCAAATTCTTGTTTATTGGCGAACCATTTTGATTGCCATTTTCGATTTCGAATTAGGCGGAAACCGATCGGATTAACTTTTTGTCCCATGTACTAGCTCCTTATTCAGTACCAACGACTACGGTAAAATGACTTGTTCGTTTAAGTATTGGACTTCGGCCGCCTCTATTTCGTGGTTTTGCTCTTTTGAGGGTTGGGCCTTCATCGATACGAACTTCAGTAACTTTTAGTTCTTCACGTCTTGCATCCAGTTGTGTTTCTGCATTTGCAACTGCGCTGTCGAGGGTTTTTTTCAACAGAGTTCCTGCTTTCAATTTACAGAAATCTAACTGGAGCTTAGCATCTTCAACGGTTAAGCCACGGATGAGTCCTGCTGCTAACCTTGCTTTTCGTGCGCTAATTCTCACATATTTTGTTATAGCTTTTGCTCTGTTCATCATAATCCCTTTATTTTTTCACTGGATGTCCTTTAAAGACACGTGTAGGTGAAAATTCCCCTAAGCGGTGTCCGACCATATTTTCTGATACAAATACAGTGAGAAATTTATGGCCGTTATGTACTTCAAAAGTGTGTCCTACCATATCTGGAATAATCATAGATCTTCTGGACCAAGTTTTTATTGGTTTTTTCGATTCTTGTTCATTTTGGACATCTACTTTTCTGAGTAGATGGTGGTCAACGAAGAAACCTTTTTTCAGTGATCTGGCCATAGTTATTTTTTCCTTCGATCTTTAACAATAAGTTTTTTGGACTTAGAAACAGGTCTTGTTCGAAAACCTTTTGTGAACATAGCCCAAGGTGTTTGCGGTATATTCCCTTTACTTTTTCCTTCAGCACCTCCGTGTGGGTGGTCTACAGGATTCATTGCTGTTCCGCGTACTGTTGGTCTGATTCCTTTCCAACGGTTTCTTCCTGCTTTCCCTTCGGATCGAAGGTTATTCTCTGGATTTGACACTGAACCGAATGTCGCTTTGCAGCTTTCGTTTACCATTCGCACTTCACCGGAAGGCATACGCAGGGTAGCGTATCCTCCGCTACGGGCCATTAGCTGTGCTGAGGTGCCGGCTCCACGAACCAATATTCCCCCTCTTTCTGGGATCATTTCAATGTTATGGACGATAGAGCCGAGGGGCATATGTTTCAGCATCATGCAGCAGCCGACGTGGTATGGTGGTTTATCGCTGGTTTGGACTTTTGCACCAACCTTGAGATTTTGCGGTGCCAGGATGTATCGTTTTTCTCCATCCGCATAATAGAGCAGTGCGATATACGCTGAGCGGTTAGGGTCGTATTCGATGGAAGCAACTTTTGCGGGAATATTTATTTTATCGCGTTTGAAGTCTACGATTCGGTATTGTCTTTTGTGCCCGCCCCCTTTATGTCGACAGGTGATACGTCCTTGATTGTTACGTCCGTTAGTACGTTTCTTTGGCAGGAGCAGGGATTTTGTCGGTTTAACGGTAGCTCGATTCTTCTTATTGGGTCTAGTTAACTCTTCGTGCATGGGAAGGACAAGCTGTCGAGTACCTGGTGTGCATGGTCGATATTTTTTAAGCATTGGTTTTTCTCTTCGTTTAAATCTCGTCTAGGGTATCGTTTTTTTCAAGTGTTACGATAGCTTTTTTTAGTCCGGGACGGAATCCTTGTCGTCCTCGAACTCTTCGTTTTTTAGGTTTCAGATTTATCGTATTTACGGAGACGACTTTAATGTTTTTCTCTTTGTGAATTTCTTCAACGGCTTTTGCGATCTCGTATTTGTTTGCATTTTTGTCGACGGCAAAAACATATTTTGGCGATTTGCATCGTTTGACGGAGGGATTGCTTTCAGAATTTTTTAGTTCTTGAAGCATCATAGCTTTTTCCGTCACATGTCTGTATTTGACCGTGTGGTATGGATCTTTTTTCGTCATTCTTGGATTCCCTTGTTCAAGCCAGCCATTCTTGTATTTCATTCAACGCTATTTCGGTCATGATTAGGTCTTCTGCGATCATGAGGTCATAACCGTTGATATTTTTAGCGAGGGCAAAATGGGTTTTTTTTAGGTTTCGAAGGCTTTTTGCGAAATTGTTGTGTTTGCCACATTTCACGCTAACGTTACATTTTTTTTCGTTCGTTACCACTTGTTCATAGTTCCCTTCACCAAGAAAAAGCACTCTTTTGTTTAGTCCTGTTGTTTTCAAGAAGTTGGCTATAGTTTTTGTTTTTGGTTCTTCGAGGTGGGTATCTTCTAGAACAATGAGGTGATTGTTATTGATTTTTTCAGCGATCAGAAATCTTATAACGGCTTTTTTCTCTTTTTTATTCATCCGAATGTTCTGGTTGAACTTTGGTTTTGGTCCAAAGACAACGCCTCCCCCACGAAATTGTGCGGTTACGAGAGATCCTTGTCGTGCTCGTCCGGTTCCTTTTTGCTTATGGGGTTTTTTTGTTGTGTGTTTGACTTCGGAGCGGCCTTTAGTATTTGCAGACCATTGTCTAGCATTGGCTCTCAGGACTACGATGTAGTCTTTCACCATTTGGCCATTGGCGGTTGCTTCAGTGAAGGATTTGTCGATCTTAACTGTACCAACTTCTTTGCCGGTGATGTTGTATTTTTTCAGTGTCGTCATGAGCTAGCTCCCGTCTTTTTCTTAGCTTGCTGCAGGGTTACTACTCCGTTTCTGGGGCCTGGAACTGCACCTTTCAAGAGGATGAGGTTTGTTTCCTCATCGATTTCGACAATTTTAACATTTTGAACGGTAACCTTTTTGTTTCCCATGTGACAGGCTCGCTTTCCTCCGGGGAAGTTACGTCCGGGTGTTGATCGGTTACCTGTAGAGCCGAGGCTGCGGTGGTTTTTTTTGGCTCCGTGTGATGCAGGTTGGCCGGCGAAGTGGTATAACTTCATAGCTCCTTGGTATCCCTTTCCGATAGATTTTGCCGTAGCATCGACGAAGGGGGTATCTTTAAAGATTCCGACGCCAATTTCTTGTCCGAGGCTGAACGCTTCTGTATTCTCGATGCGGGATTCTGTCAAATAGCGATGGGGTTCAAGTCCTGCTTGTTTGTAGTGGCCTAGTATGGGTTTTTTCACTCTTTTTTCGACGGTGCGGGGATCTTTTGTTTTTATTTTCTCGTAGCCTGTTTGGATTGAGGTATACCCGTCCTTCTCTTTCGTCTTTATTTGAACGACAACATTTGGTTCAACCTCGATGACAGTACAAACGATCGCGTGTCCACTTTCGTCGAATATGCGAGTCATTCCGAGCTTTTTACCTATGAGTTTCTGCGTCATACGATCAGTCCCTTTCCTAGAATCAGTAATTTTCCAAAGTTTTAACAACTTTTGGGTTTATCAATTTATCTTCAGTAATCAAATCAATGATTTTATCCTTTTCAACAGGTGGAAAGGTACACACGAAATGCGTTCTTTCCAGTGTTTTCCAAGGGAATCCCTCTTTTAGTCCTTTAGATCTAAAAGCTGAAATAGAGAGATTAACAAAAGCCTCACATTTTACACAACCCTTTTTTCTTATTTTTTTGAAGGAACTTTGATGGTGCGGCGTCGGACGACTTTGCTGTCGAGTTTGATCTGTTTAAGGTTGGCCTCTTCTTTAGGCTGAGCGAGCTGGAGAGCATCCTGGACCAGGGTTCCCTTTTCCACTTGATACAGTCCTGGATTTTTCACTGCTCCTTCGATGGTGATTTGGATAAGTGACTGGTTGGTGTTGTGAACTGGAGACTCCACATCTGGAAGTTTCCCTTCATCGAGATAGAAATTCATAACAATTAAAGCAACGGTGAAGCTTACGATCAGGCATGCTGCTAGCCTTTCGTAAAAAGGAAGTTTGGGTTTGTTTTGTGTAAATTGAGGAGTAGGATGATGTTGCATAAAAATGACTGTAGTGCTTCCTTAGGAACCGTGCAAAAACAACTTCCGCATTTCTGCTAACACATCATCTTCATCTGCTTTGTTGCAAATTCTTGAAAACTAATAAGTTGTCTGCGAATTTGCGCCTCGCAGCTGAAGCGCTGAGTCACCAGAAACGCACAACTTATTTTTGCACAGTTCCTTAGAGGTTGAGTGGCACGGCCCAAATGGCCTATGCCTTATGCCTTCGTGATCTTAGGGTAAGCGAATTCTTTTTCATTGACCGTCTTTGGTCCCATCACGCTATATAGGGGCTTTGCAAGTCCAAGGGAAGCAGAAATGAGGCCAAGAGCAGCCAAAATGAGTAGTGCATAGGGGCCGGCAAGGACAGGACAAACGGTGGCTGCCAATAATGTAGTCGTAATCCCCAACACAACCATGACGATCTTTCCGATATCCGCGCTCACGGAAATCCACGATTTCGTGCGCGTTTTATTGTCATTGTTGATGCGCTTCGCATATTTCTTGGTTTTGTATTGGATGAAGCGGTCGATTTGTCTCTCCTCGAATGGTTTCTCAAGTGCTTCTATATATTTCTCTCTAGGCTTGATCTTTAAGCTAACTCCATCGTCTGCCTTCTTTTTGAGGCCGTCGATCTCTTTTTGCTTCTTCTGGATTTTCGCACGAATTCTATCGGCGTCAGTCTTTTCCAAGTCTAAGAGATTCAAGCGACTATTCAACTCGCTGTTGTCCTTTTCGCATTCGTTAATGAGATAGTCTCCCCCTATCGCAGTCTCCAGGTTGCGTTTGTTCTTAGCAATAATGCGAGCCAACTTTAGCTTTTGGAAAGTTGTAACCCGAGCATGCAGATTGTCCTCTGTAGCGCCCTTGTTAAGCGCATCGACATATTTTCTCCAGTTGTCGATTTTGTCTTGATTGCCACCACCAAAACGGTCTTCTTCTTTACTGATTTTTTCCTTATATCTAGCAGCTACCTCTTTTCCTTTAAAGACCTTGAGGTCTTCAGAGAATTCCTTTTGTCTTTGCAGCCATTTCTCCCCTTTTTTGTAAGCTTTATCGGTACTTCTACGTGCTTTTACTAAATCCTTGCCGGCTCCGACAAGTCCGAAAGCTGAGAACAAGACAACGAGTCCCCCCTTAACGATCTCGAGGATAGGCATCGTACAAACACATAGGGCAGCTTGTGCGAAGAAGCCTATGGACAACTTATCAACAAACAATACCGCGTCAAGAAAATTCGCTACCGTCATTAAAACTCGGTTTGCCGTTTTTTCCCAACGCGACAAAATGCCATCTCTGGCTTTCTTATCACTCCACTCAAAACCACGCTCAAAGATGTTCGTTCCATTGAATACACCTTTGGCCATACCACACTTTCCTTTCAACACTTCCAAGGAAGCTGCAGCTAGTTCTGTTCCTGGAATAAACTTGAGGATGGATATGGCAACTTGAAGTACTACTTCGACAACATTCGTCCCTCTTCTTGTACTATCTGTAACACCTGCTACATTTTTAAGTCCCTCGGCTAAAGATTTATTCCAAGGTGTGTTGTGTTTTCTGTGGACAGAATTAACTAGTTCGTTCATTTGTACCTACTTAATATTTAATGCTTATTAACCACAAAACCTCTTAAACCAATGATGGCTTTTTTGCCTCTTCTTGCCGATCTTCTACAGACTTCCTATAAAGGAATGTAATGCAACCTGTCAGCGAGGAAACCGCAATCGCCGCACACAAAATCCAAGGGTTAGTGATGCACAACGCGACAGTGAGAACTTTTAAAGCAACTTCCGTAACACACCATATGAGATCGAGAATGGCTTTTCTCCTGTTTTGAACGAATTTCGTTTTTTCTTGCTCTATTTTCGCCTTTTCCTGATCTGTTTTCGCATTTTCCTGATCTGCTTCAGCCTTCAAGATCTCTTTTGATGTTTGCACGATTCTACGGACGGCATCACCTCCTAAAGCGAGGAATCCCACGCCAATAAGGCCTCCAACCACTTTTCCGACTACAGCAAATACCTGTGTCGCAATACCATAAGCAGCATGACCCCCTATCGATGAGCTCACTTTTGCCAAGCCCTTCATCACCATTTCTCCAGCGAGAAATACGAGCCCACCAACACCTGCAGCAAGAAGAATGGCATTCGCGATAATGTTCCAGATATTCTCCTGGAGCTCCCCTTTTACATGCTCTTTTCCTATGAAGTAACGACTTTGCTCAAAAACCTGGAAGGTGTCAATGATTTCATCGGTAGTTAAAAATCGTTCACTGACGGTCGTAAAAATACCTGGGCGTCCTGCTGCCAATTCTATTGTTGAAAAGACTGTAACTCCGAGTTTTAACGCGCGGCCGAAGCAATTTACATTCATACGGATTTGGCCGATCGCCCTGATCACCCTTTTAGCTCCATCTAAAACACCCAAAGCAACATCGGCAACGCCCTCGTAGATCAATTTAAACGCATGACCATTGCAATTACCGGAGCACTGGTGATGTTTGATGAAAGAAGAAGATAGTGTACTCGTTGGATCTAATGAAGCTACTGTCATTTTTTATTCTCCTTTAACGTATTATTAATTTGATTTAGAGCACAATAATAACGGATTCTAAAGATTTTGTAAAGAGATAATTCACTCTTACCATAGGACCGCTTAGGACCGTAAAACCATATTTTGAATGGGTGGATTTTGGTAAGCGTTCGGGCAATGCCGTCAAAATTAAAGAAAAGACTTTACCACAGAGAGCGCCGAGATCACTGAGAGAATCATTTTTCTCTCTGTGGTCTCTGTGAACTCGGTGGTAAATATTTTTTTTATTTCCTTATGTATGCTCTGAAATTTTTGGGGTGATGCAGAAGTAATCGTAGATGATTTTTACGGAGCCGACAAATATCGAGAAACACGCCAGAACAATAGCTGCTACATAAGTTCCGGGAAAGAAAGTGAACAGCGTTGCTAAGACGTAGCCGATATTATTGATGATTCCCATGACAGCCGAGAGTTTTAAACGATTCGCGAAGGAAAGTTTTTCTCCTGTCGCGGTTTCTGCCATTTTGTGGGCGTGGTAGTAGATCTGGATATTTTTTTCTAAAGAGAAAAGGTTAACATAAAGAAACAGCCCACTAGAAACATACTGGAACACTGGATAAGCAAGGCCAAGATTCAACCATTGGAGTTCATGGGTGGCGGCCCCGGCCCCGGCAATCCCAGAGCCGAGATAGAACAAACCATGTATGAGGGAAAATTCTGTGAGGGCATTTTGCACTTTTCTGACATGTGGAGAATAGAAATCGCCTCTATCGATATCCGGAGAGGTTCTTCCCTTGGCTTTGACAACCGTGGATACAAAATCGGCAAGCATCTCCTTCCCACCAAAAGCTACGACGACAAGATTTTGCAACATATTAAAATAATGAAGGGTAAGCTCATAAATCTTTTTAGCAAGGAATGAAATCGTTTCTAGGATAGGTCTCGGGCCTTTCATGAGGATATTCGGGCATGTCATAGCAGCAGAAATTACATTCATGTGAGTCTCCCTATTTAGATTTGAAAATTGATTGGAGTTCCTCTTTGCAACTCACCCGGAGGCATACTCTTTTTTCCTTCGAGTTGCAACTCAAGAATACGCACTGCCCCCTCCCCGCAAGAGACGATCATACCCTCTGCATCACAAGAGAGGATCTTTCCGGGGGTATCGGACACATCACTGACAATACGAGTCGACCAGATTTTTACTCGTTTTTTTTCGCCATTGGTAGTGACAAAACACCACGCTCCAGGATAGGGGTTTACTCCTCTAACGAGGTTGTGGATCGCCTCAGCGGACTGATTCCAATCGATCTCACAGTCTTCAAGTTCAATTTTTTGAGCATACGTGACCAGCGATTCATCTTGTGGAACTTCACTTGTGTTTCCTTTTTCAAACTCTCGAATTACTTCCAGAAGTGCTTTCGAGCCAAGATCGCAAAGTTTCTGTTCAACCTCCCCAAAAGTATCATTTGGGCCGATAGAAACCTTCTCAACACGAATGATATCTCCGGCATCCATTTTTCGAACCATGTGCATAATGGAGATCCCTGTTTCGTCTTCTCCTTCGATGATACATCTCTGGATCGGAGCCGCTCCACGATACTTCGGTAATAGGCTAGCATGCACATTAATGCAACCGAGCCGCGGCATATCGAGGATATGTTGTCTGAGGATTTCTCCATAAGCAACGACGACAAACAGATCTACATCAAAGGGAGGAAGGAGATCCGCGAACTCTGGAGAGGAAGCTTTCTCTGGCTGAAAAAAGGGGATTTGGGGGTCGTGGTCAATGGCAACAGTTTTGACAGGAGTGGGAACAGGTTTACGGGAACGCCCTTTGGGTTTATCAGGTTTTGTCACCACAGCTACAACATCAACACCATTTTCCAGAAGAAACGATAAAACATTCGCAGCAAAGGGGGGTGTGCCAAAAAAGACAACTTTCATAAGAAAAATAGAGTTATATCGTGACTAATTCACAGTAGCGCATTCTCGTTCTTCAATCTTTTCAACAGAAGCAGATTTCTCACTAGAACCCTTTGTTATACCTTGGACTCCCATGATACCTCTTTTGGATTCTCGACAAAATTTCACCCAATTTCTGACTTCGGGGATTTGTTCCACTTCGATCTCGATCCTCTTGAGAGCATCTTCGGGACGGAGATGCGAGCGAAACATTATCTTGAAAGCTTTGCTTAGCTCCTGTCGAGTTTTTAGTGGAAACCCATGTCGTTTTAATCCGATGAGATTCAGTCCTCCATATTTAAAAGGGATTCCAGCGCCAATTGTATAAGGGGGAATATCGCATCCGACTCGGCTCAAACCTCCAATCATAGCATAAGTACCAACACGAACATATTGGTGGAGAGGTGTCAAACCACCAATGATCGCATGGTCTTCGATGATTACGTGCCCAGCAAGTGTTGCGTTGTTACTCATTACAACGTGGTTGCCGACCTCACAATTGTGTGCGATGTGGCAGTATGCCATAATCAAGCAGTGATCGCCGACGCTGACGACAGTATTTTCCCCAGATGAGGAATTGATCGTAACAAATTCTCGAATTTCACAATTTTGTCCAATTTTGACAAAAGTTTTTTCCCCATGGTACTTCAGATTTTGCGTTTTGGTGCCGATACTTGCAAACGGGAACACGACTGTCCCCTCCCCAATCGTGGTATTTCCTTCGATATAGGCGTGAGACTTGATGACAACATTATCATCGAGGATGACTGTGGACTTGACGACAGCATACGCTTCGACAGTCACATTTTTCCCAAGTTGCGCTCCTGGTTCAACAAGGGCCATTGGATGGATGTTCGTTTCAGTCATGAAAAATCACTCTTCGTAAAAAAAATTCAGGTTCTGTTATCTTATATTTTGCTTTTGTCCACAAGGGCAAAACTCACTTCCGCTTCGACAACAACTTTGTCATCGACAGTAGCCGTTGCTTTCACTCTTCCACCTTTGCTACTGAGGTGCAGCCCCTCACCACGAAGAATGAGAACATCTCCAGGATAAACAGGTTTGCGAAATTTTGCATTCCGCACATTTAAAAGGACGGCGATTTTTTCACGCCCTCCTTTCAAGTACACCAAGACCGCTCCCGCTTGTGCGAGCGCTTCTAAAATGAGCACTCCAGGCATAATCGGGGCATCGGGAAAGTGTCCCTGGAAGAAAGGTTCATTGATTGTTAAGTTCTTTTGTCCAACGATAAATCCTTTTTCTAAATCGATATCGAGGATCCGATCTACAAGAAGAAAAGGGTAGCGGTGGGGTAGGAGCTTAACGATCTCCTTGATATTGAGTGTTTTTGCTTGATCCATGGTTTTTGCAGGCATCAAGAATTCTCCATCGTAAGGGTTTTATAAATCTTTTTTGCAAAAGTAAAGTTTGACTTGTGTCCAGATCGAATTGAGATGATATGCGCATAAAAATCAAATCCAATGAGAGAAATGTCCCCAATCATATCAAGTATCTTATGTCGCACCATTTCATCGGGAAAGAAGAGGCCTTCCTTGCTGAAGATAACATCATCATGGATAAGGATGGCATTGTCAAGGCTACCCCCTTTTATCAACCCACGATCCATAAGGGAGGACACTTCTTCATACTTAGAGAAGGTTCGGCAAGGGGAAATTTCCTTCTTGAAGGTGTCTCTGTTGACAATGGTAGAGTGATATTGACTTTTGAGGACTTTGGACTCGGGGTAGTTTAATGTATAGCTGACTTTGTAACCATCGTAAGGTAAGGCAACGATATGAATGTCACCGTCGGACAAGTATACGGGTTCTTTGAGTTTGACGATTGGAGTTGTTGCTTCTTGCATTTCAACTCCAGCGTCTTCGATCATTTCCACAAAAACATCGGCACTTCCGTTACCTACGGGCGGCTCTATGGAGGAGATTTCAATGACGAGGTTGTCGATGCTATAAGCACGAATGGGCGCCAGAACGTGTTCTACGGTATGGATACGAATGTCAGCAATTCCTATCGTAGTGCTTCTAGAGGTATCACAAACATATTCCAGGGTCGCAGGTATGATTGGCTGGCTTGGCAAGTCTACTCGTTTAAAGACAACACCTGTCCCCTCTTTCGCTGGGCAAAAACGAATGGTAACGATTTTTCCGGTATGGATTCCTATCCCTGAAAAAGTAACAGGTTTTCTGATCGTATTTTGATTCCGGTGCTCGGTATGTTTTTTGAGAGAGGCTGCTGTCATAAAATTTCTGGAGCTTCAGTTATTAGGGCTCGTGCAGAAATA
>JAAKFP010000020.1 GCA_011065005.1 Chlamydiota bacterium
TGGTCTTGAAATTTACTGACCAGCGTCGGCAGAGCGTAGCCGAGGAAATACTTGACTAGAGGATCATTTGGATCTTCTGAAAGCTGTATTCCATCTAAATAGTCGAGAAGCTCGTAAGTAAAATGGTTGATCTTCATGGAGATATGATCGGAAATATCTGTGAGGAAGCCTCCCTTTTCTTCGAGGGTTCGAAGTAATAGGTTTGCTTCATTGGAAGCGCATTGCTTGAGCCGTTCCAGAATCTCTCGAACCAGAGCTTTTTTGTGTTCCGTAAATGTTTCCTCATCCAGAACCAATCCACACAGCACTTCAAAAGAGGAACAGATGACTCCCGTCTTATTTGCGGAGCTGTCTTTGACGATGAGAACATCTCTTTCTTCGAGGAATCGCCGCGATTCGTCAGTTAGATAGAGGTTGGCCCCTTCAATAATAATACGAGAGGTTGGTTTCCCCGTTTCATCTAAGAAGTCTTGAACGTTGTGGCGGTTCAGGGTTCTGGGACGACCCCCGGCAGGGATAAAAACATCGCTGTGTGTTTGGTGGACATTGTTGCGGACGAGGTGGTTCATATCACTTCCGGAAAGCCAATCTTCGACAAGTTTCCCATTCTGCATCCTCCAGCAAAGAGTTTGTTGTACAAAGGCTGTTTGCTTCCTCTTGACCTGCATGTCAACGAGGAAGCCCCCTTCGTGGAGTTTTTCTGGAGGATAGAATTTGATGGGTCTTTGCTGATGGAAGAGTTCGATCAACACTGTAAGATCGAGCCCTTTTGGATCGAAAATCGTTCCTGAAACGTCTGTAAGGGCAACAAGTTTGGCGGTATCGGGATAGTAGCGATGTAGGTTGAGGATCTGATTTCCTGCCACATCACCATCGGGGCCTCCAGACATTTTTACTGTAAAAGGGTCTTTCGTAGGATCTTTACCGAGGTGTCTCAATAATGCTTCCATATAAACATTGACACCTAGAGAGGTGACACCATACTCCTTGTGGTTGATTCCTGCTTGGGGTTTGCCCGAAATGAAAGCTGCCCCCGGTTTATAGTCGTATTTTTTGCTGAATTCGGCAATCCATTGGATCATTGGATCGTGCATATTCTCATCGGGGCCTAGATAGATATACTCAGGACACTTCCAATAATCTACGATGTTTTTCGCTCTGATTGTTCCATCTGGATCGCAGTTGATGATTGTTACTAAGCTTTCAATGAAAGAGCGTTGTGCCTGATAGAGATATTCAATTTCTTGCTCCTTTCGGAATGTTTCGAGTTTTTGAGAAATTTCATTGGGGACAATTTTCGAGTCTTCGAGTTCATTTTTTAGGATGATCGCTTCCGATTCCAGGCGGTCAAATGGTTTTAGGAAAATGGTCGCTTTAGATCCACCCTCGGGGATATCTTTGTTTTTCATCTGCTGGGTATAGGCAAGATTGTAGCATTCGGTGAAGACGTTGTTTCTTTCTGAAATCACATGCTCTGCTTGTTTGGGGTAAACTGTGCGGACACCACCCCTTGCCAGATCTTTAAAACGGATATGAAAGCCAAAAAAATGCATCCCCTTTATGAAAAAGATACCGTAGGGAAGAACAGGGAATTTTTTCTTCCTATCGAAGGGGATATCATCGAGATAGTTGGGGTCGAGGCGAAAGCTGATGGCAGTATAGTTGAGGCGGTAGTAGTTCGTTTTCAGGGCGTAGTGTACTAGATTCATCCCCTGACGCAGCACATTTTTTCGACGTATATCGTTGCCGGGGTGGCCTGTATCCAAATTGTCAATGTCGGCTAAACATTTTTCCCGTATCTCAAAGTATTTGTCATAATTGCAGGAGTCGGGGTTGAACTTTAGTTCGAAAGCTTCGCAAAGCTGCGAAGTGAGTTCTGGATGACGGCAGAGGTCCTCTTCGATTCTTTCGATAGTATATAGGTGTGGGTCGATGTGGACCAGGGTTTGATGTACGAAGTTCACCATTGTTCGCAGGAAGTTCCCTACTTTTCCTGAGACCACTCCTGTCTTTATCAGACGCTCATCAATCGGATCAAAGCTAGCGAAATATTTTATGGTGGCGAATTCCCTCAAGAAATCGGGAATATCCGCAACATCCCAGACAGCTTGTCCGTTGCTGCCGTGTAGGCTGAGGGCCATGACCAAAATCCCGTTGCGGCTATAGGGGTTAACATAGGCAGCGTTGACTTTTTTCATGACAAGCCCGTGCCTGTGGATGATACGAGCCAGTCGATAGAGGAAGTGGTGTTTTGGAGTGTTTTTCCAAGCTAGAACGATTTGCATGGAGGCGAGATCTTTCTCTTCCCAGTTTTCGTTATAGCGTACCTCATATTGGCAGTTGTCTCGGGTTCTAGCACGGAAGAACATATCAAGAGCAAGGATGAGGCGGTCTACGGGGAGAGATCGAAGAAAGCGGATATTGATGGCTGAGATGATTTTCTCAAATTCCTCTTCGGTCACCTCTGGATCTCGTTGTTTGACGAGGGCGCGGAGTTTATTTTTAGATTCTACTGGAAACGATTCTTCGACGCATTCAACGGCTTCGGTGAAGAAAATTTGTGCAATGCGCAAGTTTGCGGTGACTCCAGGAAATGGTGGAGGGGAGGTGGAGACATAGGCTCGGTAGTTTTTGATCCCATACATAGCGTAATCTTTTAAGATTCGTAGGTCGGCATCGGCGCTGTCGAGGCACATGACGATGACAGCACGTCTCAAATGGATAGTCGTGAAAAACCCTTGCAGGTTAAAGCCCATGAGGTTGTGAACAATGAGCAGTCGGTTTTCGTACTCCACATCCTCAAAAAAGGCGGGTCGCATCGATTTTTCCAGCCAAAGGTAATATTCTTGAAATTTTTTGGTTTCATCTTTTATAGCATGGGACAATTCTTCTTCAGAAGTTAGCTGTCTTCCTCGAGCGGTCATAAATTTCCTTTTTATACGTAAAATCCTCTCTATCTTTAATGAGTAAACGATTTCTAATATCTTTGCAAGGCAAGCAGAGGGGGTTAATGGTCACTTAAAATCCTAACCACAGAGAGCACAGAGGACACAGAGAGAAAAAATAATTGTTGATTTTTCTTTCTCTGTGCTCTCTGCGATCTCTGTGGTTAATAGATTGATTATCAATAGCATAAAATCCAATTTCGCTCAATCTCTCAACAGCCTCAAGGCATTAAGGCCGACAAGTACTGTTCCCCCTTCATGGAGGATGACGGCTAGCCACAACGGCACCATACCGGCAATGGCGGGGATGCTTGCCACGAAGATCGCGAGGGTGGCAATGAAGAGATTCTGTCTGACAATATTTTGCGTTTTCACAGCTTTGCCTACAAGCCAGTCGGTGAGTTCGATATTATCCTGAAGCAAAACGATATCTGAAGCGTCCATTGCCGCTGTTGTTCCCACCTTTCCCATACAAATACCCACAGTAGCACGCGCTAACGCAGGGGCATCGTTGATGCCATCTCCTACCATCACCAAGCCATGTTTATGGGCAAGTTCTGAGACGTAGGTTAGCTTATCTTCTGGTCGAAGATCGGCGCGATACGTTTCAAAGCCCAGCTCTTCAGCAATACGGCGAGCGCTATTTTCGTGGTCACCGGTTAGCATCACCAAAATGAGTTTCCAGTTTTGCTTTAACGCGTCCAAAGTGCTGCGCATCTTCGGGCGAACAGTATCACGAAAGCGAAGAGTAAAAACTCGGTCTGCTATCAGAAGGACGGATAATAGCTCCCCTTTCTCACGGATTTCCTCCATTTTCAGCTTCAGCGCCTCTTTTCTTCCGCTTGGAAGCTTTTCAAGGATATAATCTGGCTGTCCAATATAGACTTTGGTATCTCCTTCTGGAAAGGCGGCAACACCCTCTAAGCCAAAGCCTGGAATGGCTTTGAAGTTTGTAATACGAATTGCCTGGACATTGTTTGCTTCGGCGTAAGCGAGTACAGCCTTAGCAATGGGATGAACAGCATTTTTTTCTAGAGCGTACGCTACTGCCAGAGCCTGATCCATTTCATCCGAAGTGGCGCTAGGAATAGCCTCCAAAGAAGAGCAGGTTAAGTCTCCCGTTGTTAGCGTTCCGGTTTTGTCAAAAGCCATGGCCCGACAACCGGCTAAAGCGTCCAAGACAATGCCTCCCTTAAGTAAAATCCCCCTTTTGGCACATGCGCTGATAGCGCTGAGATAGGCAATGGGCAAGGCAATGATGAGTGCACATGGCGAGGCAGCGATCAAAAAAGTTAGTGCACGATAGACAGAACCACCCACACCGAAATAGGGCATGGTAAGGAATAAAGGAAGGGCAAGAGCAAAGAAAAGAGAGAGGATAATAATGGTTAAAGCATATTTCGTGCTGACTCTGTCAAACCATCGCTGGAGTCGTGGGCGCGCTTCTTGTGCTTGTGTGACGAGCTGAATGATGCGAGCCATCGTTGAGTCGGCACTCGTCCTTAGAACCTGCATGGTTAATGCCCCTTCGAGGTTGCGGGCTCCTGCAGGAACTTCATCACCAATCTGTTTTGTGATGGGAAAGTTTTCGCCGGTGATGTGAACCAAGTTGACCGAGGATGCCCCATCGATAACCTTTCCATCCAAAGGAACAATTTGGCCTGACTTTATTAGGATAGGAGTTCCAATAGAGATTTCTTTTACAGAACGTTCAATTAATGTGCCGTCGTCTCTAACAATAGTAGCTGTTGTCGGCGACAGCTTGTGCAGGGCGCTGATTGCACCCTTAGCTTTGGTTCTGACAGCATCCTCCATAGAACCTGACAAAGAAAATAACACCAACAAAAGCCCACCCTCCATGCCACTTCCAATAAATATAGAAGAAAAAGCGGCAACAGTCATCAAAACATCGATATTGATTTCGAAGTTTAAAAGGTCTTCAATGGATTCAATCAGTGAAGGAATTCCCGCAAGAAAATATACAGCAACAAGCAATACATGTGAGAAAGACTCTGTCTCTGGAAAAAAAGAGAGAATGAAAGTGCAGAGAAGAAGTATCGCTGCAGCAACGGAAGACCTTAAGTAAATATTTTTACTCCAGTGGCGTGACTCTGGAGTAATAAAAGGGCTTAACGTTTCTTTTTGACCAAGCTCGAAATACTCCTCAAAGACAAGAGGCTCATGTTTAGAAGGTGCTGCGGGATTCATTTTTACTTCCAAAGAGGGTAGTGAATATAGTCAAAGAGAAAATACGCCAAACTACAGGTGAGAGCTCCCAGTCCAAAGTTCCAAATTACAGCAGGAATCAATTGATTTCCCTCAAAATGCGCAGCGATTGCCGCCGCAGTGCCAAGAGTGAAAAAACTGCCGAACCAGAGACCATAGAAGGGAAAGAAATATAAACAGAAAATGCAAATTCCTGCAGTCACAAGAGATCCTATGGCAGCACCCACAGCCTGCTTAAGGGGATGTTCGTAGGTTCCCAACGACAGACATAACTCTTCCTCTACCATAACCCGCAGCAACCGATCCTCATCTGCCATGAGCACATCAACAACATCATCTAGCAGCTTTCCTTCAAATCCCTTTGCTCCATAAAGAACTTTGAGCTCTTCCCGTTCCTGTTTCCGCTGATGTTTGATCTCCCAACGCTCCTGTTCGACTACGCGGTGCATTCGCTCTAAACGAAACCAGGCAAGCCAGGCACTTCTACCACTTTTCCACACCATCCAGCTAAGAGAAAAAATACCGATAACAGCAAAAAGCGAGGGGAAAGAGAGGGTGGTTTTGGAAAGAATAACCCAAATCACAAGCAAGGCGATCGACATTTCCCTAGCAGCATCGGCACCCGAAGAGATATGACCAGGGATTTCTGTTCCATGGGTCTCAGATGAATTTAAGATCCCCTTAGCTTGCGTTTCAGCAACATGACCAATGGCCTCTTTACCCTTAAAATGTGTGGATTTGGTCTGGTTTGTTACGTTAGACATTTTTTCATACCTTTTTTGCGTTTTTTTTAAAAAAGAAATTTGTTATAATAGAGGTAGGGTGAGGGAAGTTTTATCATTCTCATTTTCCATACGCAAAATTTTTGCTTCTACATAAATACCGTCATTGTACTCTCGCCCAACGTTAATCGCAACGGTCCTTCCTTTTCAATGGACGGAAGGAGAAAACAATTGGAGGAAACATGTCAAATATTAACGGTGAATTAGGCGATGTGCCAGGAATTGGAGGCATTACTCCACCTCCACCCGTAAGTGAAGAGGATAAGGATTCTTCTACGAAAGTCGAAGACACCCTTTCTCCAAGTCAAGTGCAAGCGCTGCTGCTCATGTACTTTATGGATGTTCCCAATTTACCTAAGCCTGTGGTGGTGAATGAAGGAGACACTTTGAACATAGATCTAATCAACGCGCAGATAGCAACACGATGGGCGGAGATTGGCAGTGGCATGTGGGATAAATATCTCGACCAGCTTGAGGAAGAAAGCAAAAAGGTTCGTGAGTATCTCCGTTCACCACAATATGAGAAACTGATGGAACAAAGTCAAGTGTCCGGCATGTCAAGAGGAGAGATTATCAGAACCCAAGGGTATCAGAGGTATTTGAACAATTTGCCGGGAGAAACACGTGATATTGAGCTGCAGGGAGTCACTAAATATCTCAATCGTGCCCGAGATGAAGAATCCGCAACGATCCCTTTTATGGCTGTAAGCTTTGCAATTACCACATCATTTATTGGCGATTACATGAATATCGTCGATGTCGCTAGCACAGGAATGGTTGGGGTCAACCCCATTCAAGATGCGGTCGCACAAATACTTCCCCAAATTCCACAGCAGTTCCAAGAGGCTATGGCCATAACGATTAATCTATTCGCTATCGGGTTGATTGATTTTTCTAACGTACAAGTGGTCGGAAGTTCTGCCAACACGGGCCAACCACCAGCGAGCAAAGACGCTGTTATTGCATTCGCAAGAAATGTCCTCGAAACAGTCAAAAGCAATGAAGTGAATTATCTTCTGATGGCTCTTCTCATCAATACAACAGAAGAGGGAGCACCTATTTCAGAAGAACGGATCAAACAACTCTCATCCATGGCAAAAATCATTCTGATGTCGATTGCACTCGCAGCCCTCTACCTCGTTGAAGCCAAACAGATGACCGCCAAAGAATTCGTTGATCTAGTTAATGGCAAGTTGGGTTCCCGCTCCGAAGAAGAAACCCAGCTGGTAGCATATCTGCAACAGCTACGCGGATCAGGACTGATTTCCGAAAGCGAATGGGAGAACCTGACCGGTTCCCTAGGAAAATTCTTCGAAGCAAACCCCGGGATCGTCAACAGAATCAGCAAAATTACAGACCTCATGGTCGAAATATCCAAGTACCTGGCCCCCCCCGAACAAGCAGGGTAAACGGGAAGAAATTTTTTGGAGTCGATGTGGAAAGATCTCTTTTGTCTTCGAATTTTGTAACCAATAAGCGCTGTTTCGAGAGTTTTTTAGAATAGCGCGAAGCCTTTGACGTGCGCGGAGCAATCTGCGCTTTTCGATGTGGGGAGGTCTCCTTTGCAAGCGATCCCGCAGCAAATCCTTTTACATAAAAAACCCTCTTAGACTACGTTCATAGACAAAAAAACGGAGCTAAAAGAGGCGTTTCCACATCGAAAAGCGCGGATGGCTCCGCGCACACCAAGACCTTGTTTCGCTCGGCTACAGGTATTGTGTTGGATAAGAATCAATATATTTGACATATGTCAAAAGCTGTGCTACAATAAGGGGAAGGATAAAAGATAAGTGGCATTTGGTTGAGACGTAAAACTTTCGTAACTATTCAGGTCACTATTTCTGGGACGATGGCCCCAGCCAAAAATGTGAAAATCAAAGGGCCGAAGGCCTGAAAGTGGATAGCCCAGGCAGCAGTGAAGGGAGCTTGCGACCGAAACGGAAGCCTGGGTAGACAGACGTACAAAGATGAGCCCTGAAAGGGAGACACAACATAATGCCATCATTGTATCTGGAGTTTAGCATAGGCAAAAAATTCCCTGATCGTTTCAAGCTTCCTTTACGATTTTTTCGTTTCCAGCGACATAAATGTATCGCCCTTTCAGGGCTCCTTTTTTTACACCTACTACCCAGGCCTCCGTTCCGGTCGCAAGCTCCCTTCACTACTGCCTGGGCTATCTACTTTCAGACCTTCGGTCCTTTTTTTGTTTTTCTACTTCTTAGTTACGGTGTAATTTTCAGATCGCCTCATTTGCGTAGCAAACGGGGGGACCTGAATAGTTACAAACTTTCTAGAGAAGCGAAGAAACAATACAAGAAACTCGAAAGAAGCGGTCTTAGAAAGCCATCTATCATTGATGCTATAGACGCTTTGGCTATAGATTTGGAGGCAAATGGACCTGAATTATTCCAATGGCCAAATTATGGATTAATTCACGAAGCAAAAAATACATTTTATTATCACTGCCATTTAAGAAAGGGGCATCCTACAATGGTTGCCTGTTGGAGGGCAGATGAAAAGGAAAAAAATATAGAGGTTTTTTATGTCGGCTCGCATGAAAAAGCACCATACCAAAAATGAAACGTCCATTCCAATAACTTTGATTGTCGGGAAAGACAAGAGGACGTCTTATATCCCTGAAAAAAATAGGGATAAGCTGGAAGCATTTCTAGAAAAGTATGCTGAGCCAGAAGATCATCCTGTCGAATGGAAAGTGTTGGCAAACGAACGCATTGAAAAACGTAAGAGGGCGGGTCTTGTTTTACGTGGCATGCGTTACAGAGAGAATTGCACTCAGAAAGAATTAGCTAAAAAAAGCAAGGTTAGCCAAGACAACATCTCAAAAATTGAAAACGGAAAGCGTCCAGTTGGAGAAAAGGTGGCTAAAAGACTCGCAAAGGCCTTGAGGTTCGACTATAAATTATTAACAAATCCTTAGATGCGAGGGGTCAGAGCTCCAATTCCAATTTGATCCACGTTCTTTTAAATTGGAATTGAAGCTCTGACCCCGATCACTGCCCCCGATCATTGGAGAGAAGCTTCTCAGCCCAATCTTTGGCGGAGAAGTTTTTTTCAGAAAGTTTGTGAATAGGACTTTTTCGTCTAGTCAACCCAAACGTATATGTAGAATCATAATATTCTAAGATGATTCCTACAGCTTGCTTGAGCTGCCCTTCACTAATATTTCCGATCACCTCTTTTGTTCTCGCTCCACCAAGCTTTTTCTTGATGCACAACGTCGCCTCAATAAGTTTCTTCGGATCGGTATTCCCGTAGTCACAACATAAAGTCGCAATGCGTTCCTCAAGGGGACGTTCTATAAGATATAACGGCGCTTTCTGCATGCTAGAAAATAATGCCTCTGGAATATGACAGAACCCTATCTGTCGGCTTTCATTTTCGACCCAGATGGGTCGTTCCACATCAAACTTTCCTAGCTTTATAGAAATCTCATTGAAAAACTGTTCTGTCGAAGGCTGCTCTCCGCGGCCGATATGTCCAAAAGCACTTCCTCGATGATGGGCAAGCCCTTCCAGGTCGATGACCTGCTCTCCAAGCCCTTCTAAGGCATGCAAAATGGAAGTTTTTCCGCTTCCCGTCAAGCCTCCCAACATATTATACCTGTAAGGTTTTTCAAAGAGCTCGTGAGCCCACCCACGAAAAGTTTTATATCCGCTCTGAAGTGTAACAGAGGGGATTCCCGTATTTTCCAACAGCATCGCCATCGCAGAACTGCGCATACCCCCACGCCAGCAGTGGATCTTTGCAGTACCGCTGTTCAGGTGCTGCTTGGCTTGAGTGACAAATCTTGAAACTTTTGGGGAGGTATATTTCATGCCTAAGGAGATGGCTTGTTCTTTTCCCTCCATTTTATACGTCGTGCCAACTTGAGCCCTTTCTGCATCGGAAAATAATGGGAGATTGATGGAGCCTGGAATTCGTCCTTGCTGGTACTCTGAGGGGCTTCGTACATCGAATACCGTTCCCTCTAGCGCCATGAACTCTTCAAGATTCAGGGCTTCAATCATGGCCTACTCTGTGGGTTCTAATTTGGTTTTGCCGTCAAGGTAGGGTTGTAAGACCTCAGGGATATTTACCGAACCGTCAGCGTTCTGGTTGTTTTCGAGTAAACCCACCATCAACCGCGATGTTGCCACACCAGACCCATTCAGCGTGTGCAATAACTCAGGTTTTTCGCCCGGTTTTCTGTAACGTGTCTGAGACCGTCGAGCCTGATAGTCGGTACAATTTGACACTGAGGACACTTCATAATACCGATCTTGACCCGGCAGCCACACTTCAATATCCACCGTTCTCGCTCCAGCAAAAGACATGTCTCCGGTCACCAGCAAAACTGTGCGGTAATGGATGCCGAGGCCTTGCAAAATCTCTTCGGCGTTGGCAATCATCTCCTCAAAGATTCTTGGGCTGTCTTCAGGTTTGGTAAAGCAAAACATCTCTACTTTGTTAAACTGATGGGTGCGGATCAATCCACGCTCATTAGAGCCGGCAGCGCCAGCCTCTCGACGGAAACAGGGCGTGTATGCGACATACTTCAAAGGTAATTCTTCTTCGGGAATGATCTCCTCGGCATGCAACCCATTGAGAGAGACTTCTGCTGTGGGTATCAGATACAGCTGATATTCTTTGTCTTCAATTTTAAATTGCTGGTTGTCGAATTTTGGGAGTTGCCCCGAGCCAAACATCGCCTCTGGACGGACTAACGCCGGGGGCATCCACTGCTGGAAACCATTTTTGATGTTGACGCTCAACATGTAGTTGATCAGAGCCCATTCCAAACGAGCCCCCCAGTTTCTATAGACAGGCCATCCCGTCCCTGCAAGCTTGGCGCCACGGGCAAAATCAAAAAGATGCAGCTTTTCGTTGAGTTCCAAATGATTTTTTAAAGGGAAATCAAATACGCGCTTCTCAGAGTATTCTTTGAGAACAACATTATCTTTGGGGTTTTGGGAGATTTTAATGTCATCCATAGGAAGGTTCGGCAGCTTGGACAACTCATAGGTAAACTTTTCTTCTAAAGGGCCGAGCTCATGGTCTATTGCGTGGATCTCTGCAGAGATTCCGGAAACTTCTTCCATGATCGCAGCAACATCCTCTCCTTTACGCTTCATCTCTCCGATTTGCTTCGAGGTTTTGTTGCGCTTCGATTTAAGCTCCTCTCCCTTAGTCTTTAAAGCTCGTATGCGGTGGTCCTTCTCCAGTAAAGAATCCAAGTCGGAATCGGGCTCTTTCCGTTTAATCTTTTCTTCTACCGCCTCAGGGTTTTCTCTAATTAGCTTGATGTCTATCATTTTTGTACCTAAAGAGTTGAAATGTGAAACACAGTATACAAAGGAGAGGAAAAAGAGGAAAGGGCGAAAGGAGGGAAGAGAGTTATGATGGAAAAAGACTAAAAACACAGAGACACAGAGACGCAGAGAAAAAAGAGGAAAAATTATTCTCTTTTTTCTCTGCGTCTCTGTACCTCTGTGTTTCATCTTTCTCTCTCCGCCTCTTCCCTTTGGAGTGTAGAAGTCGCTCCTTTTATCAAATTAATATTATAAAAAAATAGAAAAATTTGTTGTTTTGTCACAGATGTTGTATTGTTTCTTAAAAACAAACATTATATCATGTTCTTTTAATAAAAACTAAAGCGGAGAATACAATGTCTAGTGCAGACGTCACTTTCGACCTAGAGTTTGTTCCGTTAACTGTCTCTTACGATGCGGTGGAACCCAAGAAGACAACGGAGATCCAAGATCATATTTTGCAGTTGCTTACCTCAGGCGATCTCATCAGAGATAGAAAACAAATGGTGGGGGATTTTACGCAAATCACTCCAGACCAACTTAAGGATGTGTTGAGCGCCTATTTCGAAGAGGCTACAGCAAAGACAGAGGGAAAAGATCCCTTTAAAGTCGTGGAAGAACTTGCTGAAATGATCCCTTTTGAAAAATTGGAAGAAACCGTTTTCACTGACAAGAAATCTGCTTTGATAAAGGCAAAAAGTATGCTGTATCAAGCGAAGTATCATCTAAAAAACAGCGAGACCAAAGTATCACCCTCTCTGAAAGCAAAACTGTCGGACATCGTTGATCATATCATTTCGTTCATCGAAAGTATTTTATCGGCATTTGGCGTGGCAGATTTTTTTAAACCGGCTTCAACACAAATCCAGCGGCAGTTTAAATTTCAAAAAATCACGATGTTGGTGAGCTTTTTTAGTATGTTGACCACGATGCTTTTCCCTTTACTCGGTGTAACCATTGCCGCCCCAATCATTGGTGGATCGTTACTCTTGATAGCAGTTATGAGCGTCATTTATCCACATATTGCCCCTGTCCCTTTTCATCTTCCAGGTAATGCAAAAAATTGGACGAAGGAATGCAATCAAGGGGAGTGGAAAGAACTCTCTTTCATCAAGGTGGATAGAGATGTTCTTGATGAGATGGCGAATACTATGATCAACAGCCAGAAAGGAGGAATCAAAAAGCACCCTCTTCTTAGGGGAGAATCTAGAGTTGGAAAGACGCAAACTGCCAAAGCCTTTGTTCAAGCGATAGAAAGGGGTGATTACCCAGAACTAAAAGGGAAAAAGGTATTTTATCTGAACACAACGAAATTATGTAAAAAGGGAGATTTTTTTGAAGGCACTGATCCATTGGAGCAGCTTAGCGAGGCGATGGGGCGTCATAAGGATAAAATCATTTTAGTTTTTGATGAGATCCATGTTGCTTGTCAAGGGGAGAAGAACTCAGTCATCGGCCAAAAACTATTAGATATGCTAGATAATGGGGGAGACTTTCCTTATGTCATCGGAATCACGAATGAATATTCAGTGATTGAACAATACCGTGGCTTCAGAAATCGCTTCAACCCTATTATCATCGAAAATACCGATTCTAAAGATACCCGAGAGATCTTAACTCGATACTTGTTGACAACAGGGAAATCAGCATTATGTGAAAAAGATACCCTTGAAAAGATTTATGAGAAAACAAAAGGCAAGGCACAACCTTATACCTCACGAGCTGTTCTCGATAAATGCATTGAGCTAACCTCGGAAAAACAAAACCCCTTAACAGCAAAAAAGATACAGAAAAAGCAAAATATCAAAGAGTTTTTGGCCTCTAATGGAGTCGTTGCACCTATCGATTTTGATGATAAAAATGATGTTACTTCAACGATTGAAGAGCTCGATAAAAGAATCGGTGAACTCCAAGAGGAATTAGTAGCCGAGGAAGCTCAGTTTAGAAATCTGTTTAAGGCGAAGGATAAGATCTCGCAAGCAAGAGATGAAATCTATCGTACCGTGATGAAAGTTGCCAACGTTCAAACATCTTCTCTTTCAAGTAAAGATGAAGTCCAGCTGAATACCTTTATGTTGATGAGTCGATTCTTGGCTCCAACTCTTGAAGCGTATGTGCGTAAGAAAGGAGGGGAGCTCGGTGTGAAAGTAGTGATCGATGAAGATGTCATCAATGACGCAGTGAGAGCATCTGAGGAAAAAGCTCCCAAGGAAGAAACAGAGGGATAGAAACTAAACACAGAGGCACAGAGACGCAGAGAAGAAAGAGAAAAAATAAAAAAACTTTTATTCTCTTTTTTCTCTGCGTCTCTGTGCCTCTGTGTTTAGTTTTCACCCCTCCTTCCCTCTTTCTCTCGCCTCTTTTCTCTCCTTGCCTCTTTACCCGTAAATCAGGTATTCTTGTCTCTTGATAATAATCCTAGAAAACGCAGTTGAAAACGATCTCTAAGCACAATCTTTTGGCCCACAACCGCTTACAATGAAGGGCCCCTTCACCGTATGGGAATGTGACCCTCCATTTTAAGCGGTTATGAACCAAAATCTTTGGTATCTTCTCTTGTGAGTGTATTCTTGAGACCGTCTGGGA
>JAAKFP010000200.1 GCA_011065005.1 Chlamydiota bacterium
CGTAGCCAACTTCTTAGTTTTCAAGGATTTGCAACGTAGCAGATGAAGATGCTGTGATATCAGAAATGTGCAAGTTATTTTTGCACGGTTCTTAATGATAAGGAGACCTATGAAACCCGCTCTGCTTTTACTGCCGAATTTATTGGGAGAACATCGCCATCATGAAGTGTTCCTCCCACAAAGCGTTGATAAAACTGTCGCGACGATAGATGGTTTAATTGCCGAAAGCGAAAAGTCGGGGCGCCGTTTTCTCAGTCGATTTGAAACAAAAAAGCCTACCAGTCAGATTCCTATCGCTTTGTATAACGAGCATACTCCCGATGCAGATATCGATTTTTTCCTCGAACCGATACAACAAGGGGAAAGGTGGGGGGTGATCTCAGACTGTGGACTTCCCTGTCTTGCAGATCCCGGAGCCAAGTTGGTGTCAAGGGCGTATCAGCTGGGAATCACTGTTCAGGCTTTTGTGGGACCTTCATCAATATTCCTTGCGATCATGCTCTCCGGGCTGCCTGGACAGAGTTTTTCCTTTCATGGCTACCTTGAAAAAAAACCGGAAAAATTCAGAAAATCTCTTTTACGCCTAGAAGATGAGTCAAAGAAACATAAGATGACTCAGGTGTTTATGGAGCGTCCCTATTACAATAGACAAGCCTTGGAGATGATTCTAGATACTTTAGATGATGAAACCATGCTTTGTGTGGCTTGGGAGCTCACCACACCAAACCAAGGTGTTCTTACGCAGCCGGTGAAGTTTTGGAAGAAAAGCCCTCTCCCAAATCTTGACAAAAAGCCCGCCCTCTTTCTCCTTTCGGTTAGATGATCTCTGTCGCAACAGCATCGTAAAGGAGAAGCCCTCGTCTTGTTAGCTTTAACTTGTTATCCGACCAACTGAGAAGACCTTGTTGAACCAATTCTTGAAGTTTTGTTGCCGTTTCCCTGTCGAGGTCGCCATGTCTCCTTGCAAACTCTCCCATATCTACACCCTCTAACATCCGTAAATTTATGGCTAAGAGCTCCCGCTTTTTGTCGACCTCGGGGAGCTCTTCCTCAAAATCTACCGGAGATAGCCCTTCCTTTAGAACTCGACTGTATCGGCTTAAATCGGCAACATTCCGAAATCTTTTACCTTTCCAGTAGCTAAATGCTGACGGTCCGAATCCCAAAAATGGGCGTGCTGTCCAATAACCGACATTGTGTCTCGACGATAACCCATCCTTTTGGAAAGCAGAAACTTCATACTGCGTCCATCCATGTTTCTCCAAAGTGTCGATAGCGCTTTCGTACATCCGTTGACTCGTGAGCGCGTCGGGAAGAAACTCTTTTATTTCGTCTTTTTTTTTGAAAAAAACCGTCTGGGGTTCGAGGACTAAATTATAGAGGGAAAGGTGGGTGATTGGGAGGTTGACTGCCTCGTCTAAAGTCTTTTCCCAACTTGTCAGAGTTTGTCTTGGCAGGTCATACATCAGATCAACAGAGATATTCGGAATACCGTTTTGTGATGCAGTGATCACAGCGTCTCTGGCAGTATGTGCTGAGTGCTGTCGGGATATCTCTTTCAACAACTGATCGTCTAAGGATTGAATGCCGATGCTGAGACGATTCACACCGATAGCGGCAAAAGATCTGACAAGACTGGATGAAATGTCCTCAGGATTGGCTTCTAGTGTGACTTCGAGGTTTGGTGTTGTGCATAGCGTGGACTCTCTTATCCATCTGAGGATTTCTTCAATATTGTCAGGCCCGAGAAGGGTAGGTGTTCCTCCTCCGAAGTAGATGGAACAGATCTTCTTATCTTCAAGTTCAGATTGCCAACGGCGCCATTCGAGTTTTAGCCCCTCCATGAATTGTTTTTTATAAGGGTCTTTATTAGGGATTACATAGAAATGGCAATAATCACATTTTCGACTACAGAAAGGGATATGAAAATAGAGGCTGACAAGTCGGTTGTTCATTACCAATCGTTAGCATCGGGGTCGATGATGTTGCCTCCTCGTTTCCATCGGTTGCGATCGCTAAAATAGGATTCCTCATCTTCTTCAACGAGTGTGGGTTCTTCTTCCTCCTCGTTACGATCACTCAGTGTGGTTTCAGCTTCACTTTGACCACTTTCTGCCGTCGTTCCCGTCGTTGTCTGATAGCCACCACCAACCGCTGTTTCCGCTACGTCGATATCTGGCAGTGTGGGCATTTCTGTATAACCAGCACGTGTTGGGCCCCGTTTTGGGGTGACGTACTCTTCAGTTTCGCCACTATCTCGGAGAAATTGGAGTCGCTCTTTTTCCTCTCCAATTTTTTCTTTTATGTTTTGGATTTCATCCTTGTGGTTTTCGATATCCCTTTTTGGTACGAGTCCGAGTTTCAACCATTGTTCCAGGTCGTTAAGCTCTGTTTCTAATTTTTTTATTCGTTCACTTTTGAAATGCTTCATGAATTCCTACCGTTGCACAGTTTAAGATATATTGATGATATTTCCTTCCATAACTCTTGAAATAAATATTTTACAGACAAATTCTCAAAACCGTACTTACCCCACCTTAATTTTCTTTACAAGATGTTTTTTGCGAATTTGATGGGTTTAAACGAAATACGGTGACAAAGAGTGCGCTATTATGCAAATAGGATGAAAAGAAAGCAATATATTTTCTATTCTTACACCAAAATTATAGCAGATTACCCGTTTTTAAGCAAAATTTAAAAGATCTTTAACTGTTCTTAATGATTCTCGATTATATTGTTGTTCTTTATGACATAAGGGAACAAATGGAGAAAAATAATGAGTTACATAAATTTTTTAGGTCAAGGGGCAAATAGCCCATATCTTAAGGAATACCACCGGAGCAATTTTAGTGAAGATGAAGTTGAGTCAGTAGGAACATTGAATAAATTTAACGGTGAGATCAAAGTCGTCGACACAGATAAAACAGATAGAAATGACGGCAAATCCGTTCTCATGGATGAAGCTGTAAGAATTACCACAATCGCAGATGCGGTGAGGAACAAAGGGAAGAGTTTTTGGTCGGATGCTCATAATGCGGCGATGATAACCTTTACAGCTACGCTTATTGGCGGCATCGCAGGAATCACAGCGGCAATTATCGTTGGCGCTCTCTTACCCACCCTTTGGCCCGTTGCTCTTGCTGTTGGGCTGGTTTCCCTTGGGATTTTAGGGTTTTCCTTTTTCAATCTCTACAGGGCTAAAGAGGCAAAAGGTCAGATCAAACAATGGGATGACCCGATCCCACACCTCCAGCAACAGCGTCGAAAAGCAGGTGAAAGCGGAAATGAAGGATTTCACTATTCCTATATGGCACAGTTAAAAGATAAAATTGTCTCCCCCGAGGAGTTAAAGGCTTTGTGGTACCGAGGAATGGATTACTTTGTAGATCGATTTGGCCCAGAATCCGTTGCTTATGCTGCCAACATCCGCGAGTTTATGGAGAGAGCACCTATTGAAGACTGTCCCTTTACGTACACTTTTGGACCTGTGCCCGAAGATGATGAGGATTTGTTTTCAAGTTTCTATGAGATTGGTGGCCCAGCGAGCTCGGAGGCTTCTTCTGAATTGAGGTTCCTCAGTAAGTTAAGCGGTCAATTTGCAAGCTTGAAGATTCAATATGGAAGGATCCGCAGTGAAACTGAAGGAAACAAGGCTTCGATCTGTCTAGAAAGGAGTTCTCGTATCGCAGCAAATGATGCGCAGCGGGATGCAAATCTTGCACCGATCAGACGCTACTATAATCTACGCACAGCATCCCTAAGAAGAGGTGTGGTAACTCTTCAAGAGGAAATTTCTAGAGCAAGGAGTCAAATCGCAGAGTTTGAAAGGCGTGGCTCTAGACCTGCAAGAGTTCACCACCGTGGACATGTCCCTGTTGGAACAAGAGAGATGCTTGGTTTAGAGATAGCCAGGATGTCAAGACGTCAAATTTCACTTTTGGAGCCCCTCCGTCTAGAAACCGAAGCCAAGCTTAGCCGTTTAGAACTCATGTATATGGCGATGACAGCGCCGATCCGTGAATTGCACAGTAGAAATGAGACTAACATTAGATGTTGGGCTTCTGGTGAGTTGCAAAAAATCCAAGCCGGTGAGGATCTTACGCTTCTTCAGTTTCACCAGCCCATCAAAGAGCTGCTTTCTAAGTATGCTCATCGTAACGATAGACCTGGAGAGGTAGATTCTGCTGGTTATCCGGAAATCGATGTTAACCCGGTTCCATCAGCGCCGCCTCTGGAAGAAGAGTTTGAGCTGCCAGAGTATAATCCTGAATGGAGTGAAATCGTTGGGCAAGTTGACTGGGATAAACTCACAGTCACGCAGACAACCACTACGAGACAATACGGTTAGGGGATCCAGCTCTAATGTCGTCTATTTAAGCTGAAATTCTCAATGCAATTGCTCCACAAGGCTTTAGATTGACAAGAATAGCCCTGTTACATACTCTGGAGCGCGGATAGCTTCTAGATAGGAGTTTTTATGCATGATAATCAAAAACGATTAAAGAAGCGCGCTCTTCAAGCTGCTGAAGAAGCACTCTATAAAAAGCAATATGTAAGCCCCATTGATGTCTTTGTTGGAATGAAATTGCTTCAGCCAGTTCATGTTGAGGATTGGCGGAAAGGAAGAATCCCTTGTCTTGAAAGAGTTATACAGGGGAGTTTAAGTAAAATCACTTTTTGCATGAAATGCTTTCGCGCTTGGGCGAAAGAAAAAGAACTGAAGCCTAGCATTACTGCTTATCTGGCAAGAACAAGCGGACCCAAAAGAGAACTGAGATTTAGTGCGAGCGGTAACCCCAACATTGAGCAGTCTTATCGAACGCATTATGTTTCTCCTGTCCTTTCCGAAAAAAAACAAAAAAAGCTCCAGGAAAAATTGGACAAACCACCGGAACAGGTCGTCTTTCGTACTGTTCGCAATTCTCAGTGTTCGCGATGTGAAAAAGAACTCCATAAAGGAAGTTTTTTATTCATGGAAGCAGATCAGCCCTTATGCCTCTGTTGTGCCAATTTGAATGAGTTAGAATACCTTCCTAGGGGGAATGCTAAACTTAGGGCTCGTGCAGAAATAAGTTGTACATTTCTGGTGACACAACGCTTCAGATGCGAGGCGCAAATTCGCAGACAACTTATTAGTTTTCAAGAATTTGCAACAAAGCAGATGAAGATGATGTGTTAGCAGAAATGTG
>JAAKFP010000201.1 GCA_011065005.1 Chlamydiota bacterium
TGCTACTTTTTCACTGTTCACTTTGAATTAATGAATGAGATCAGACCTTCGGCTAGACGAAAGCGAATCATTTTACCGGGTTTTTCTTATCATGTAATGCTCCGAGGTAGTCGCGCCTAAGTTGTGCACAACGCACCACCGACCCCTTTCACCGAACCCTTTCACAATGCACCAACGACCCCTTTCAACGACCCCTTTCAGAGTTTCCTATAAAAGGGGCCACTTTTATCGGAAAAGAAAAAAAATCTGTTCTGTAAACTCCACTACAAATCGCGCGAATCGCAAGATATGGCCCCTTTTACGGCCCCTTTTACCTCGTATCGGGTTTATTGGTTACGACATCGGGAGTCTTGCGATATGCATCCTCGTAGGATACATGATCTGGCGTCTTTTTATATTCACCCTCATAACTTAAGACATCGGAAGCCTTTTTATACTCACTCTCATGAGTTACGACATCGGGAGTTAATCCGTATTCGTGCTCTTGGGTTACGTGGGCGGGAGTTTTCTGATGTTCACTCTCTTTAGGTCTTAATTCAAGGGGCGTTTCTTTTGAGTGAGTGATAGTTAACTCGTCTGCTAAAGAGTTTCGCCTTTTTACCCAATAAAAGAGCGTGGTTCCGCTTGCCCCGAGACAGACCACCCCCGCAACCCCAATACCAAGACCTACCCACACAAAAAAGGACTGTTTGAACGAAGCTGGAGGGGTCGTTGGAATGTTGCCAGGGATAGTAGATCTGAACAGAATAATGGTACTGGTGGTGTTTGAACTCGTAGTTGTGCTAGAACTCATACTCGTACTTGTGCTGGTCGCGCTGGAAGATGAGGTATCAGTACAATTGCGTATAGCGATGACCCGTAGTCCAAATTGAAAATAAGGCGCAAAAATAGTATTTCCCAAGGTAGCTATCCCCCACCCGCCGCCAGTATTGTCTGAACCTACAAGAATTGGGGCAGATTTATTACTTACATCAAAGATGTAAATACCCGCTGTATTGCCTATTACAACATAATCGTTCCAAAAACAGACCCCGCGTGAATCAGATCCACCAATAGCATTGGTATCAAACCATCCACTGAACATGGGGTTGGATTTATTGCTAACATCAACAATCTCGAGACCTCCACTACTTGCCATATAAGCGTAATTATCCCGAACAATCACATCCCAAGGGTGTCCCAAGGAGCTGTTATAGAGTCCGGTATAAGAGGCGCCAGGGGGAGTAGTAACATCATATATCCAAAGGTAACCATGAGATCTGTCCACAAAATACACGGAGTTATCATGAAGAGCCACCTCTTGAATATCGTTACCTGCCGGAATTGGCTGAGTCCACTGAGTGCGACGAGGGTTCTTTTTATCGCTGACATCAAAGACGGAAAACCCGCCAAAATAATCAGCTACGTACGCATAATTGCCTGAAACAGCAACTCTATAAGCATAACCCGCGGTGTCGCCTATTCCCAAGTCAATCGGGTTTGATTTGTCAGTTACATTTGTGATTAGGAGACCTGAACCCTCATGAACTGTAAATGCATTATTGTCCTGCAGAGCAACTCCAGAGGCTAAACCACCTGGAGTGTCAATCCAGCTTACTCGTACGGGGTTTGACTCATTACTCACATCGATGATCTGCACTCTCGTTGGATAGTCGACCACAAAGGCATATTTTCCCGATAGAGCCACTTCCCGTGCTCCAGAAAAATTGGAAGAGGACCCAATTTGGGTCAAACAGTAAGGCAGTGCCTCTATTTTCTTCATTTTATTACTCCCCACCCCATTAGCGTAGGATTGGGCTTCGGCGTAGCCAAATGAGGCCAATCCTCCTAGCAGTGCTGGCAGTGCTAGGTGACCGCCTGGTCGTCCGCTGATGGTGTGCATACCCTGAGCCAGTAGCAGTCCGCTGACAAGGGTGGTGGTCTTTTGCAGGGAAGCGAGGGGGTATGAGGGTACCAAACCTTCGGTCGTTGTTCTCAGGGTTTCCCAGCTTTTTGTGAGAGTCTTTCCTAGATCCACCATTACCGGAGCAGCAGCCAAGGCAGCTATCCCTATGATATAGACTCTGCGTCGTCGAAGATTTCCAGCCTCCCTGGCAGTGAGGGTTTGCTGGGCTTGGACCGCGGTGACCTCCTCAAATCCCCGTTGAAACCACCCCTTTTTCTGTTGGATGTACCGCTTTTCCTGGGTATTGTGATTTTGGAGGCAAAAAACTCCGTGTTCTGTTCCGTAAGAGATCTCTTTGTAGAGCTCTTCTTGGGTGGAGAAACTGTTTTCCTCATCCCAGACTTCGTATTTATAGAGGATCTTGGGCGTTTGTTCTCGTCTATCTTCGATCTCCCAGATGTCGACTCTTTCATCCTGACTGAGATAATGGTTCAATCTCTCTTCATCTGCAAAGATGCGGACCTCCGAAGAGCCACATCTATTGAGCGTCATGAGTCTTAAGGCTCCATCCGATTGATTGTCTAAGACTGCCGTAGCCAAGGTCTCGATGGGGATTTTCACTGACTCGTCACTATTGTCATGGGAAACAACCGTTTGGGTTTCTTGATCACCATCGATCCAGCTGGTATAGAAATGGCTGAATGTGGCTAAGCTTTTTTGTATAAACATAAATTTGTCCTCATTTTTTGTTCATTCTCTCTTTGGGCATTTCGATCGGCCGCAAGCGGCAGATCACTGATTACTAGTTACAAAATCAGGAGTCCTTTGGTATTCACTCTCCTGGGTGTGAATAGCTCAAAGCCTATCCTTCCATGTTGAAAATAATTTTCTTAAAGGAAAGTTAAAGCACTGTAACATTTTTTTTCAAGCCTCAATAAGAAATGCCATTCTCTATTCCAAGATATTTCAACTTTGCCCGGACAGTTTCAAAAAGAAGAGAAAGGGGCCGAGAAAGGGGCCCCTTTCTTCCAAGATTGTAGGTCCAATGAGATTTGAGGCAATTTTGTCTACAGTATCCCCACCAGGATTTGTTACGAATCATATTTTCGAAAAAAGGAATAGTTTGAGAAGATGCTAACAGAAGATGCTTTTCTGCAATGCCACATGCTGTATACTGAAATTCTCGTTGTTCTTTATGCCATAGTCTATCGAGAACTTTTCGCCAAAAGACCTTTTCAGATGAGCGAATGTCTCGTATTCGGGCTAATAATTCTTCAAAATAGTTACCGACACTATTTTGCTTAAGTCTCTCATCATCAAGTATAAATCCTTTGACTAGATACTCTTTCAATCTCTGTGTGGCCCATATACGAAATTGAGTACCTCTATGAGAGGAGACTCGATAACCCACTGAAATGATGAGATCAAGATTGTAAAAATCGATGTCTCGAGCCACCTCTCTATTACCCTCTTTTTGAACTATCCGGAATTTCCGGATAGTTGATTTTGACTCTAGCTCCCCTTCTTCATAAATATTTTGGATATGTTCATTAATTGTCCGTACGTTTTTTTGAAACAGCTCTGCCATTAGCTTTTGGCTAAGCCAGACTGTCTCCTCTTGAAGATGCACCTCGATTCGAGTGCTCCCATCCTCAGTTTGATAAAGCATCAGATTGCTATTAACTATATCTCTTTTATTATCACCCATTTACACTTTTTCCGTAAAATTAAGATTACTCATATCTTTCAGTATTTACTCAATAATAATAAGAAGCAAGACCCTTGACTGCATGGATCATCTGGTCAACCTCTTCCTTGAGATTAAAATAATGAGGAGAGCCCCTACAAGTCTCCTCTAGGTTTCTTCTTTCAAAATCTAGCCGTGCGTATTCTCGTAACGAATGATGAATATTGATTTTCTGTTGAGCTAACGCTTCAATAATTTGATGGCAGGGCTTATCTTTCACAGTGAATGTCACAATAGCACCATGCTTGGTACCGGGGTCACAAATAGTGACGCCATCAATGGTTCTTAACCCCTCCCTTAACATTGTTCCTAATTGGTGTGTTCTATCCCAAATTTCATCGATCCCAATCTTGTTAGTATACTTGATCGCTTCGGAAAGTCCTAACAAGGCCGCATAGTTTTTTTCCCAGCATTCAAATCGACGCGCCGCAGGAAGCAGAGCATATTTGTTTCGTGACTCCCAATGGGCGGATCCTAAGTCAATCACCACAGGATTCAAGCTCTCAGCAAAAGTGAGATCTCGTTCTTTTGATAGTGTCCGGATGCGTTCCTTAATCGATTGTTCTTGGGATCTACTCATGTTGTAAGCGTCATTATATAGGGTTGAATGTCGACCCGAAGCTGTTTTGCATAGGCCACAAGTTTATTCAGATCAGGTTTATGATCGCCTCTTGGACGAAGATAGGCTTGTAGCGCTTTGATAGCGATCTCTTGACTTAGATACCGAAAGGCATCTACCACTGTCCGCTCTCTATCAAATATTTTCAGAAAGTGATCTCCTATTTGAATCTCTGTTTGCCCAAGCTCGATGTTTCGCATTCGAACGATTCTTGTCTTGGATCTTTGAGGGCTCTTAGATGCGTGGGGTATGGCTATCCAAAACTTTCTCATGATCTGATCAGTTAGATCGTAATAGCACAGTGCTGAAATCAAACAGATTACACCTTTCGGTATACTAATGGCGACAAGAGCTAGGTCTTCCCATTCGAATTCAATATCAAGATCAGCTTGGGTTCCCATGTAAATCCCACGACTGATACGTTCAATTATTCCCTTTTTGCAGAAATGGGAAAGCATGCGAGAGGGAATACCAGCCTCTCTCGTCTCGGCGGCCGTGAAAACGGGCTTTTTTGCAAAACATTCAATTTTAGCAGCATACTTGGACTTAGACATATCTAAAATGTAACACGGGCACCCAATTAATGCAAGTGGGTACCTGTGTTACACAAAATACGAAGGGTCAGAGCTCCAATTCCAATTTGATCCATGTTCTTTCGAATTGGAATTGGAACTCTGACCCCGATTACAAGCTCGATAAACATCATGAATCATGTTCAAGCTGGCTAGACGTGTTGAGGACCGTTCGTCCTTGCTTGAGGTGGCAAGATCGCTGCTTTCCCAATAGACCAGAGAATCGCACATCGCAGCCCCGGCCTGGGGTGAAACGAATGGAGGTTTTTGATGGGAAAATATATTCAATTTTTACCCCCTAATTCTTGGACCACATTTTGCAACCCTTCTGACGCCCTCCGGGCTAGCTCTTTTGTTGGAAC
>JAAKFP010000202.1 GCA_011065005.1 Chlamydiota bacterium
CTCGCAAAGTTCATGACCATATCATAGACTTTATCGCGCTCTCCCTCTTCTTGAAAAACCCAGTAGGCAAGCTTTCTTTCAAATTCATAGAAACCAATGGCGTAGATAGCGGCTTCTTTTGTCACTTGCTGGTTTTCTTTTCCTATAGTTCCAACCATTGCCATGTTGACTGGTTGAAAATTTTTGTAATGAATAAAATGCATTTCACTCCTCCATAGTTAATGTTTAAATATCTACATTTCCACAATCATTCAGACCTTCATTATCATAACACTGTCGAAATTCATCGTGAATATAATAAAAAAACTGACTTATCGCTCCTTCTGCATCATAGAATGCAGGTGCACTTCCATTGTCAAGAAACCCACTTAGACTACCACACTTGAATGATAGAATGATACATCATCTTTTAGCTCGCTGCTGATAGTGCATGACTCATAGATTGCTTTCTTCCTTACCGGTTTTATTGGTTACGATGTCGGGAGACCGACTTCAATTAAAAATAATCAGAGGCTGCTGGGTTTTCAGGTGGGGCTTGGTAACGTTCTGCACCTTTCTCAGCAGTAGGCATCGAACCATAACCTTCCATGTCATAATACTGCTGCTGCTGCTGTGAATCATAAATTTCCCGCATTTCTCGCATCATCGCGGCTTGAGCAATACCACCATAATTGCTAAGATCCACTTCTTCTTTCTTGACTTGTGTAGTTTGGGCGACCTGTTCTCTCTTCATATCTTCAAACATCCTTGCTTGAAAGGTTTTATTCACCCCTTTAAAGCAAGGGGCTTCTAATGCTTTTTGCGCTGTAATACGGGCCCTGGGATGGGGATCTAAAAGTCCTTTGATCACCCACCAAATTGTGCCTTCTCGTACTTTTTGTAGCTCTTCAAAACGTTGTAGTCTTTCTTGGAAAAAGTCTGGGCCACATCTTTCAACCCGAACTGCAAGGTGGCCGGGCATTTCAAATAACTGAAAAGGATCCATGTTTTTCATGATTTGAAGAAGCGTCAATCCTGCTGCCCAAAGATCCGCTTTCTCTCCATCAAAGGTTGTTTTCTCTCTACGTGCTTGCAAGCGATCAGGAGAAAAATAACGGTTATCTCCAATGGCATCTGAAGGAATTTGTGGTGTGGAACTCGCCCTAGCACAGCCAAAGTCAGTGATATACCCTGTCCCGTCTTTGGTAAAAACAAGGTTATCGGGTTTAATATCCAAATGATATGTCCCCCTTCTATGAAGAGTATTAAGACCCGTCAGGAGATCTTTGGTCACAAACTTCAGGATTTCGATTGCAAGATGCGGAAGTTTCAAGGTAGACAGTTGCTCTTGAATAACACTGCCATCCCCTAAGCCTGCTAAAGGCATAAAGTGATAAAGAGCTTTTTCTAATTTAATCGTGTTGTAGATAGGAAGAATATTCTCACCTGATGCTTCTCTTTGCAAGTTGGCTTCTGCTTCTGAAGATCTTATATTCTTTTCGCCTTTCACCCTTTTAGAAGCAACGTATGTATGATCTTCTATCCGTTGCGCTACTTTAATAGCTCCAAAATTTCCTCTCCCGAGGACATATTTGATTTTTTTCTTATCGTCATGGAAGACAATTAAATGGTCTGTTTGCCGATAAATTTCTCGCGCTTCTTCTTTTGAAATTTTACTCAGTTGGTAATACGCTCCTCCAATTTTTGTGTGAGACCTTTCTTTCACAGGTTCTAATTCAAAGCTGCTGTGAGTTTCTGAACCTCGTTCAATAAGGCTTGTTGTATTATTCGAGGATCTTCTTCGTCTATGAAGAATAAAGGCAGTTCCTCCGATCAAGCAAATACACAATCCTCCTCCAAGCAAGCCAAGCCATAACCAAGGAGGACCACTCGAAACAGTGCTACGACTAGCTTCCATGGTTGTAAATTTGGTGGTCGAAAGTTCTGTGGTAGAGGAAGTACTACTTGGATTATTCATGGATGAGGCTGCCGGATTAGTTAAATCTGATGAGCCAGTCGAACCTGTCGTGCTGCTGGAAGAGGTTGAAAAACTACTGCTTGAAGTCCGAAAACTAGTAGTAAAATTCGAAGGGGTGATTGAACTACCACTACTGCTTGTAAGACAAGGAACACTTATGTCGATAATTTGAAGGCCTGAACCCATATCTGCAACAAAGGCATAGTTTCCAGAAAGGACGACATGCCTTGCAGTTCCTGGTGTGTCGTATCCATCACTTATGCGAATAGGATTGGTAACATTTCTTACATCGATGATTTGGAGACCAAAGTTCCAATCTGCCACATAGGCATAATTTCCAGACAGAGCAACTCCAACAGCTAAGCCTGGAGTATCATATCCCCCCACATAAGTCGGATTTGTGATATTGCTTATATCTATGATTTGAAGACCAAAATCATAACCCGCCACATAGGCATAATTTCCAGAAAGGATAACATGCTGAGTAGAACCTGGATTAACACACCAACTTATTCGTGTCGGATTTGTAACATTGCTCACATCGATAATCTGTAGACCACCGGAAGAAGCCGCTACATAGGCATAGTTACCCGAAATGGTGAGTCTCAAACTAGTACCGGGTGGAATGTACTGACCTACAATAATTGGATTCGTCACATTGCTCACATCGATGATCTGAAGACCACTACCCCAATCCGCCACATAGGCATAATTTCCAGACAGAGCAACTCCATGAGCTAAGCCAGGCGTAATGACCCACCCCAAGCGAGTTAAATTAGATACATTACTAACGTCGATGATCTGAAGACCAAAAGCTCGATCAGCAACATAGGCATAGCTGCCTGATATGACAACATCATAAGCATGACCTGGTGTATTATACACACCAACAAGCGTAGGATTCGTTACATTGCTCACATTAATGATTAGAAGGCCAGAACTGTGATCTGCTACATAAGCATAGCTTCCCAAAATGGTTACGCTTCGAGCAGTGTCAGGAGTATCATAATTTCCCACTATTTGAGGACACAAGGACTGTCCCTTCACCGGCCCTGTTGTTATGCTGCTGGAAGTAAGTGTACTAATAGTTGAACTCGAAGGGGTGATTGAACTACTACTTGTAGGACAAGGTGTGCCCACATCGATGATCTGAAGACCAGCAGCATAATCACCTATGAAGGCATAACTGCCGAAAAGAACAACCTCCCAAGCGTTGCCAGGGGTATTATAGGAACCAGCAAGCGTCGGATTTGTTACATTGCTCACATCGATGACCTGAAGACCAAAACCCAAATCCGCCACATAGGCATAAATACCCGAAACGGCAATGCCAATGGCCCAGCCAGGCGTATCGTAGGAACCCGCAAGCGTGGGATTGGTCACATTGCTCACATCGATGATTTGAAGGCCATAGCTCTCATCCGCCAAATAGACATAAGTACCCGAAACAGCGACGCCTCGAGCATTCCCAGGCGTATCATAGGAACCAGCGAACGTAGGATTGGTCACATTGCTCACGTCAATGATCTGAAGGCCAAAGCCCCAATCCGCCATATAAGCATAATTACCAGAAAGGGCAACGCTCCAAGCATTGCCAGGCGTATTATAGAAGCCCGCAAGCGTTGGATTAGTAACATTACTCACATCGATGATCTGAAGGCCTCCTCCCGAATAATCCGCCACATAGGCATAAGTACCCGAAACGGCAATGCCAACAGCCCAGCCAGGCGTATCGTAGGAACCTGCAAGCGTGGGATTGGCTACATTACTTACATCGATAATCTGAAGACCAAAATCACGATCTACTACATAGGAATAATTGCCGGAAAGAGCGACGTCATAAGCCCAGCTAGGTGTATTATATGAACCAGCAAGTGTGGGATTGACGACATTACTCACGTCGATGATCTGAAAACCTCCCGAGTGATCCGCCATATAGGCATAATTATTGGAAAGAGCAAAACCTAAAGCCCAACCAGGCGTATTATAACTTCCCGCCAATTGAGGACACAAGGACTGTCCCTTCACAGGCTCAGCCAGAAACATCATTCCAGCAACCAACGCTCCTGGAAGAGCTCCACCCTCTTGCATGCTCACTGCTGCTATTGCTGCAAAAGTAGAGGCTGCTTTAAATGCGGATGGACCCAATGCAACAGATACTGAATTCTGATTAAAACTCTGACTCCATGAGCGGCCGGCTGACATGAGCAAACCTCCAAGAACACAAGCCGCTATACCCTTTCCCCAAGAAGTGCGGCCCGAGGCGTGAGAGGTAGAAGTGGGTAGACTAGAGCCTTCCAACTTCAAGCTATTGGCTACAAAGATTAAATCTTCATGGTTAACATCGACATAATGCTTGCCGAAGATTCCTGGCTTGTAATAAATATAAGAGGTTTGATTTTTTCCTTGATCTTCAAGTTTCCAAAATACCCCATAATCTTCTCTCAGCTGATCAAAGAGCTCATCTCTTGTTTCAAAAGTGTCGTATCCATGCGCATTTACTCTTTGAAGTTTGTAAGAAACCCCGGATCTTCCTGGTCGTTGATCTTCGATCTGCCAGACATCGACCGTTGCTTTATCCGCGAGCCATTGATTCATCGTCTTTTCATCCGAAAAAACTATGGTTTCTCCTGCTTCTGAATGGAGGGAGAGTTCGCCCTGCTTAGTCTCTCTAAGCGTTGCTTGGCATAGCGTACAACCGGGTAACAGGTCACTGATCTGTTGATTCAACGCTCTTGTGGCTGATTGGGTGATTGCTAGCCGGACGGGGTCACTTTGCCTGGAAAAGGTAGACCATGTTTCGGAATATTCTGGCTTCCAAAGGGAGGTCAGGTAGCTCGCTACCGAAGATAACGCATGACTCATAGATCTTTTCCTCTCTTACTGAAAATAAGATTTTGTAATAATGTGAAAGTTAAAGACTAAGGCATTCAGATCTTTGCGTCAATAGGCGAGATCAACTTTCAACAATTCTCTCTATTCATTTTCCGAACACAAAATCAACGAGGAGACGCGAGGACGCTGAGGAAAAATAAAAGTAACTATTCAGGTCACTATTTCTGGGACGATGGCCCCAGCCAAAAATGTGAAAAACAAAAAAAAGGGCCGAAGGTCTGAAAGTGTGTCCGAACAACCACATAGGTAACATTCTATCCAAGCACATGGGTGACATTATCCAAGCACATAGGTAACAGATTCATTTTACAATATTTCTCTTTTCATTTGTTC